>DATJVF010000428.1:0-2577 GCA_035501995.1 Anaeromyxobacteraceae bacterium | reverse complement strand
TCTCGTGGTGGGCACGCCCGAGTACCTGGCCCCGGAGCAGGCGGTGGGCGGGGAGGTGGACCAGCGCGCGGATCTCTACAGCACCGGGATCCTGGCGTTCGTCCTCCTCACCGGCCGGCACCCGTTCGACACCCGCGACGTTCGCGCCCTGCTCGCGGCGCAGGCCTACCGGGCCGTCCCCAGCCCCTCCACCCAGGTCCCGGAGCTCGCCGTCTACCCGCGCCTGTTGGAGATGGTCGCGCGGGCCACCGAGAAGGACCGTGACAAGCGTCCCGCCTCGGCGCAGGAGCTCCTGCAGGTGCTCGAGGGGGCGGAGTTCCCGGTCCGCCTGGCGCGCTCCTCCGGCGCCCACCCCCCTCCGCCTGCCCTCCTCGTGGCGCGGGCGAGCCTCCTCGGGATCCCGGCGGCCGCGATGCCGGACGTCGTGAACCTCACCCTGGTGCGCGTCCAGATCGCCCGCTGGGACTCCTGGTCCCCCGCCACCTCGGCGGCCTTCCGCGCGCGGCACCTCGCGGCGCACGACTCCCGGGTGCTCCCCATCGTCCTGGGCTTCGGAGGCCGCCGCATCGAAGCCGAGGAGGGCGGCTCGGTCTATGCCTTCCGGTCCCCCACTGACGCGGTTCACTGCGCCGCGGCGCTGCAGGACGCGACCGCCGACGACCACCGCCCCCTTTTCGAGGAGGTGGGGCGGATCGAGCTCCAGATCGGCGTGCACCAGGGCGAGGTCCACCTCGACCGCAAGGGCGCCTCGGGAGTGCCGCTCGCCACCGCCCGCGCGCTGGCGGAGCGCGCCGAGCCCCTGGAGGTCCTGCTCACCCGAAACGTCTACCTGACGATGAGCCGGAGCGAGGCGCCCGCCGAGGAGATGGGGCCGCGGTCCCTTTCCGGCGTGCTCGAGCCGGTCGCGGTCTACCGGCTCCTCCGGGGGCCCGGGCCCGCGCCTCCCGGCGGACGTCACGGCCGGCCGCTCGGTGGAGCGGCGATGGCCCTCGTGGCGGTGAGGGTCGCTGGCGAGACCGAGGGACGCATCGCGGCGCTGGTGCGGGTCCTTGGCGCGGGGGCGGCCCTCGTGTGCGTGGCGGGGCTGGAGCGCGCCACGGGCGGGCTGCATGCGCTCCTCTACCGAGCGCACCGGTCCCTGCGCCCCCTCGACCCGCGCCCCCGCCCGCTCGAAGGCCTGCTGAGCTTCCTCGAGCGGGCCCGCCGGATCGCGGCCCACCTTGAGCCGCAGCTTTCGCTCGCGCTGCATAGACCGGTCCGGGGGGCTTAGGAGTGGCCTTAGGGGAACCGGCCCCCTGGGCGGCCGCGTCAGGGGGCCCGCAGCGTCCGCAGGCCCTCCCGCGCCACGTCCCCGGCTCCACATCGGCTGTGCTCGGGGAGGAAGCCGAGCAGGCCGGCCGGCGGCTCCGCTCGGGCCAGGGCCTCCAGGGCCGGCCGGGCCGCGGACGCCCCTGAGTCGGCCAGGGCCCGGGCCGCGAGCAGGCGCCGGTGGCAGGCCGGCGAGCGCAACTCCGCGGAGAGCGCGGCCAGGGCCTCGGCGCTCCCTCGGCCGAGAGCCCTGGACCAGAGTTGGAACGCGACCTCGAGCCTTCCGCCCGCCTCCGAGCCGGCCTTGGCCTCCTCCAGCCGGCCGCGCAGGTACAGGATGGAGGGCGCGTCCGGACCGAGCCGCGCGGCGCGGGCCTCGATGGCAGCGAGCGCGTCCTGGAAGCGGCCCTCGGCGATGAGCCGCTGGGGCTGGTCGCGCCACCAGTCGAGGGCCACATAGCCGGCTCCGGCCAAGAGCAGCGCCGCGAGCAGGGCGACCCCGGGACGGAAGATCCCCTCCCTGAGCGAGGCCAGGGCGCGGTAGGGCAGCCGCTCGCGCCGGCGCACCGCTTGCTTCAGCCGCGATGGCTCGGGCGGGGGAAGCCCGGCCACCCGCGAGAGGGCGAAGCCGCCGAAGGGTGGCTCGTCGAGTCCGTTGCCCGCTCGCGCCACCCGGAACAGCCGCACCGGCTCCACGAACCCCTTGAGCGGGCGCAGACCGACCTCGTCGGCCGGGATCTCCCCCGTGTCGGAGACGAGCCGCACCGCCTCGGTGAACCAGATCTCGCCCGCCTCCGCCTCGGCCTCCACCCGCGAGGCCAGGTTCACCGCCTCGCCGTACACGTCGCTGGGGCGCTCCGGGGGCCCCACCAGACGGACCTCGCCGAGCGAGAGGACGACCCGGACCTCGATCCGCTCGGCCTCCGCCGCCCGGCGGTTGTAGTCCCAGAGCCGGTCCTGCAGCGCCATCCCGCACAGGAGTCCGGCGGTCGGCGAGGCGAAGAGCACCAGGTAGGCATCACCGATGGTCTTCACCCGCCCCCCGCCGAACGCCCGCACCACGGGGAGGAGAAGCACGTCCTGGAGCGCCAGGAGGCGCGCGTTCTCCGCCCGCGTCTGCCGGCTCGTGGCGGCGGTGAAGCCCTTCATGTCGGTGAGCATCACCGCCAGGTTCTCGGTGCGCCCGCCGTCCGGATCTCACGGGGAGGGTGCGAAATCAAGGTGCGACGCGCGCACCCTGGGGTGGGCCCATCTGCGAATGGGGCCTTC
>DATJVF010000427.1:0-2816 GCA_035501995.1 Anaeromyxobacteraceae bacterium | reverse complement strand
AGTTCGAGCGCAACGCCACCCTGGCCGGGGCCAAGGTCCACTTCGCCAAGGACGCCGCCGAGCACAACGAGATCGTCCACCGGATCCTCTCCGAGCGCGGGGTGGCGAAGCTCGTGAAGTCCAAGTCCATGCTCACCGAGGAGTGCCACCTAAACCCCTACCTGGAAGCGCGCGGCATCGAGGTCACCGACACCGACCTCGGCGAGCGCATCGTGCAGCTGCGCCACGAGCCGCCGAGCCACATCGTCCTGCCCGCCATCCACCTGAAGAAGGAGGAGATCGGCACCCTCTTCGAGAAGGAGCTCGGCACAAGGCCCGGCGCGAGCGACCCCAAGTACCTCACCGAGGCCGCGCGCCAGCACCTGCGGAAGCGGTTCCTCGCCGCCGGCGCCGGCCTCACCGGCGTCAACTTCGCGGTGGCCGAGACCGGGGCGGTGGTGGTCTGCACGAACGAGGGCAACGCCGACATGGGCACCGCGCTGCCGAGGGTCCACATCGCCTGCATGGGGGTGGAGAAGCTCGTGCCCACCCGGGCGGACCTGGCGGTCTTCACGCGCCTGCTCGCCCGCTCGGCTACCGGCCAGCCCGTCACGACCTACACCACGCACTTCGTGGGCCCGCGCCCGGGCGGCGAGCTGCACGTGGTGGTGGTGGACAACGGCCGGTCGGCCCAGCTCAAGGACAAGGTGTTCCGCCGCTCGCTCTCCTGCATCCGCTGCGGGGCCTGCATGAACACTTGCCCGGTGTTCCGCCGCAGCGGTGGCTACAGCTACGGCTACATCGTGCCCGGACCCATCGGCACCATCCTCGCCCCCTCCCGTGACGCAGCCCGCTACGCCTCGTTGCCCTTCGCCTCTAGCCTGTGCGGCTCCTGCTCCGACGTCTGCCCGGTCCGCATCGACCTCCACCACGAGATCCTGGCCTGGCGCGGCGAGATGGTGAAGAGGGGCCTGCTCCCGTTCCGCAAGCGGTTCGCCATGAAGCTGCTCAGCCTCGTGCTCCGCGTGGGGGGGCTCTACCGGCTGACCGGCTGGCTCGTGCGCCGGGGGCTGCCCCTCCTCCCGCGCGGGCTCGTCTACGGTCGCTTCAACGCCTGGGGCCGGGCGCGCGAGCTGCCGCCCATGCCCGGCGAGACCTTCCGCGCCCTCTACCGGAGGTACCGTGGCCAGCCGTGAGGCAATGCTGGAGGCCCTGCGCCGCAACGCGCCGCGCGAGGTTCCGAGGCCTGACCTGTCGGGTCTCGGCGCGCACTATCCCGACCGGGTGGCGCAGTTCTCCGCCGCGCTGGCCGGCGTCGGGGGCACGTGCCTGGTCGTCCCGGACCTCCTCACCGCCCACCGGGCCCTCGCCGAGCAGCCGTCCTACCGGGACGCGAAGCGAGTGGTCTCGCTCGTCGCCGGGGTGGGCCACGCCAACCTCGATCCCTCCGCCCTGGCCGGCCCCCACGAGCTCGAGGGCCTCGACCTCGCCATCCTGCCGGGCGAGCTCGGGGTGGCCGAGAACGGCGCGGTCTACCTGGACGGGGCCCGGCTCCCGCAGCGCGCCCTCTACGTCATCGCCGAGCACCTCGTCCTCGTGGTCGAGGCGGGCGCGGTGGTGAACGACATGCACGAGGCCTACGCCCGCCTGGCCGAGCGGAAGGCGGGCTACGGGCTCTTCATCTCCGGGCCCTCCAAGACCGCCGACATCGAGCAGGCGCTCGTTATCGGCGCCCAGGGGCCGAGGAGCTGCACGGTGCTCCTCGTCGGCCCGCCGGCCTAGAGGGCCTCTCGGCGCGAGCTACAGCTTCTCGCGGACGCTCCGCATCTTGCCGGCGATGCTGTGCGGCTTGTCGCGGCGGTCGTCGATCTTCACCAGGGTCGAGACCCGCACCGCGCCCTGCGTGAAGGGGTGCTCGTGCATCTTGCGCACGACGGCCAGGATGGCGTCGAGGTCGCCCTCCACGATGGTGCCCATGGCGGTGAGCTCGTGCTTCAGGCCCGTCCCCTCGAGCAGCTTTTCCGCGCCGGCGACGTAGGTGGACAGGCTGGGGGTGGCCGTGCCGAGCGGGGTGATGGTGAGGAAGACGATGGCCATGCCCGAACCTCCTGGCCGTCGCGCCGAGACGCTAAGCCATCTCCACCCGCAGGACCTCGCGCCCGACCCGGACGAGGTCGCCGTCGCGCAGTTCGCGCTCGCTCCCCGGAGGCAGGCGCACGAAGGTCCCGCTCGAGGAGCCGAGGTCGCGCAGCCGGGCGCTGCCGTCGGCCTCCACGATCACCTCGGCGTGCGCCTGCGAGAGGTAGGGGTCCTCGCCGAGGTTGATGGAGCAGCCGGCGCGCCCGATGGTGATGGAGGGGCCGACGCGCAGGTAGGCCCGGCCCCCCACGGCGCCCTCCAGCCACTCCTCCACCACCACCGCGGGCCGGTCGGGGCGCGGGGTGCCGAGGCGGTGGGTGCCGTCGGCGCTCGGCGGCGGCGGGGGCGGGAGCGGGCCCGCAAAGCGCAGGAGGCGGTCCCCGAGGGCGAAGAGGGCCCCCGGCCGCAAGGGGACGGTGAGGCCGCGCAGCCGCAGGTAGATGCCGCCCGGCGCGCCCTCGTCCCTCACGAGAAGCGCCTTGTCGCGCAGGAGAAAGGTGGCGTGGCGAGGGGCGAGACAGGGGTCCGGGAAGTTCACCTCGCCGCCGCGCCCGACCTGCAGCTCCTCGGCGCCGACCGCGAAGGCCGTGCCCGGCGGGGCCTCGCCGCGCTCGACGAGCAGGCGGGCGATGGACCGGGGGATCGAGGCGGCCGCGGCCACGCCGGCGGCCGCCGGCGGTCCCTTCCGCTGGCCTCCG
>DATJVF010000426.1:0-7174 GCA_035501995.1 Anaeromyxobacteraceae bacterium | reverse complement strand
CACGGGCGGCGACGACGCGGCGCTGGCCCGGGCCTTCCCCTGGGGCGAGCTGCCCTCGCCGATCTGCTTCGACCACGCCGAGGTCCTGGGCGACGTCCGGCGCTACCTCCTCACCGGCGCCCGCCGGAGGCTCTGATGGGCCGCCCCCCCGCCGAAGGTTCCGAGCCAGCCTCGCCCGCCTCGCGCGGACCGGGAGGTGGACGGTGAGCTCGCCTGCCCTCCTCCCGGCGGATGGGGCGCGGCTCCTCGCCATCGCCCGGCAGGCCGTGCGGGCGCACCTCGAAGAGGGCCCGCCCCCGGCGCTGCCCGCGGAGGGCCCGCTCGCCGAGCGGCGGGGCGCCTTCGTCACGGTGCACGTCGGGGCCGCGCTCAGAGGGTGCATCGGCACCTTCGCGCCAGAAGAGGCCTTGGCGGGCACGGTGGCGCGCATGGCCGTGCTCGCCGCCAGCCAGGACCCGCGCTTTCGACCCCTGCGCAGGGAGGAGCTCGAGGGCGCCACCTTCCACGTGTCGGTCCTCGGTCCCCGCCGGCGCATGCAAGACCCGAAGGAGGTGGAGGTGGGGCGCGACGGCATCCTCGTCCAGCTCGGCTGGAGGCGCGGCACGCTCCTCCCCAGGGTGGCGGTCGAGGAGGGTTGGGACGCCGTCACCTTCCTCGAGCGCACCTGCCTCAAGGCCGGGCTCGCGCCCGGCGCCTGGCGTGCGCCGGAGGCGGTGGTCGAGCTCTTCTCGGCGGAGGAGCTCGGCGAGGCCCCCGGGCCCCCCCCCCCGGGCGAGGGCCAGGGGCCAGGGAGCGCTCCCCCGCCCGGGGGCGAGCGACCATGACGCCGCGCCGGGTCGCGTGTTAGGGATCTGGGGATGCCTCACCTCTTCGGCTCCTCCGCCAGCTACGCGCTCGTCGTGCTGGTGGTCATCGTGGCCTTCGGCGTGCTCGTCATCGTCCACGAGCTCGGGCACTTCGGGGTGGCGCGGCTGTGCCGGATGCGGGTGGACCGGTTCAGCGTGGGCTTCGGCCCGGTGCTCCTCAGGCGGCGCGCCTCCGGGACGGAGTGGGCCGTCTCCGCCATCCCCTTCGGCGGCTACGTCAAGATCGCCGGCATGAACCCCGGGGAGGCCATCGCGCCCGACGACCGCTCGGCGTACGCCAACCAGCCGGCCTGGCGCCGGTTCCTGGTCATCTTGGCCGGCCCGGCCATGAACTACCTCTTCGCGGTCCTCATCGCCTCCGCGATGCTGGCGAGCCTGGGCTTCCGCGAGGCCCTGCCCGATCCGGTGGTGGGCGAGGTGAGCCCGGGCGGGGCCGCCGAGAAGGCGGGCCTGCGGGCCGGCGACCGCATCCTCTCGGTCGACGGTCGCCCGGTCGCCACCTGGGAGGCGCTCGTCGCCGAGGTGGTGGCGCACGCGGGCAAGCCGGCCACCTTCTCGGTGCGGCGCGAGGGCGAGCGGGCGCCGATCACGGTGGTGGCCACCCCCGACTCGGTCGGGGGCCGCGGGCGCCTGGGCATCGTCCAGGGCGCGCGCGTGGTCCGGGTCGGTTCCGGGGAGGCGTTCCGGGCGGGCCTGCGCTTCACCGACGAGCGGGCGGCCGAGATCCTGGTCGACCTCGGCCGGATGGTCACCGGCCGCCAGCGGGCCGAGCTGCGCGGCCCGCTCGGCATCGCCCAGGAGATGGCGAGGAGCGCCCGGGCCGGGGTGGCCCCGTTCATCAACATCGTCTGGCTCATCTCCATCGCCCTCGGGCTCTTCAACCTGTTGCCGCTGCCGGCGCTCGACGGGGGACGGCTCGTCTTCTTGGTCTACGAGATCGTCACCCGCCGCCGGGTCGACCAGAGGGTGGAGAACATCGTCCACCTGGCCGGGTTCGTGGCCCTCTTCGGCCTCCTCCTCGCCGTCACCCTCCTCGGCGACCTCCCCAGCATGCTGCGGCGGTAAGGGGACCCCGGGCGCGGCGGACGGCCGCTCCCTCGGGTAAGATGTCGGGGTGGCGTTGCGGCTCCTCTACTTTGCGGCGGCCCGTGAGGCGGCCGGTACGAGCGCGGAGACGCTCGCGATCGACCCGCCGGACGTGGCGGCTCTGCGCCTCCTGCTCGTCGAGCGTCACCCCGGGCTGGCCGGGGTCCTGCCCCGCTGCCGGCTGGCGGTGAACGAGCAGCTCGCCGGGGAGGGCGACCGGGTGCCGGCCGGGGCCGAGGTGGCCGTCATCCCCCCCGTCTCGGGCGGCGCGCCCTCCTGCCGCATCGTCGACCACCCCCTCGAGCTCGGCCCGGCCGTCGCCGCGGTGCGGGCCCCGGGCCGCGGCGCGGTGGTCACCTTCCTCGGCGAGGTGCGCGCCGAGACGCGCGGGCGCGCGGTGCTGCGCCTCGAGTACGAGGCCTACCGGCCCATGGCGGAGAAGGTGCTCCTCGAGCTCTCGGCCGAGATCGAGCGCGAGCACGGTGCGGCCGTGGCCATCCACCACCGGGTGGGCCACCTCGCGCCCGGCGAGGCGGCGGTGGTCATCGCCTGCGCCGCGCCGCACCGGACGGCGGCCTTCCGGGCCTGCGAGGCCGCCATCGAGCGCGTGAAGCGCGAGGTGCCCATCTGGAAGCGCGAGGTGTTCGAGGACGGGTCGACCTGGGTCGGGCTCGGTCCCTGAGCCTTTCGGTAGGAGTTCCTCAATGCTCCCGCCCGGAGTGATATCCTCGGGCTCGCTGCGCGCCAAGGGGTGTCCATGAAGGTGCTCATCGCCGACGACGACCAGACCATCCGGGCGCTCCTGTCGGACATGCTCGTCGACCTCGGACACCTGGTGGTGGCGGCCTCCAACGGCGCCGAGGCGGTCGAGCTGGCGGAGAGCGAGCACCCGGACGTGGTGATCCTGGACTTCCTCATGCCCAAGCTGTCCGGGCTCGACGCCTTCAAGGCCATGCGCGCGCGCGGCCTCTCGGTGCCGGCGGTGTTCCTCACCGCCATCAGCGACTCCTCGATGCGGGAGGTGGAAGGCTTCGAGGCGCCGGCGGTGCTGCTCGAGAAGCCGTTCAAGAAGAGGACCATCGAGAAGGCGCTCGCCCGGGCCACCGGCTCGTCGTCCGAGTGAGGGACGAGACCTTCGTGAGGCTCTTCCGCTCCATCCTCCTGCTCATGCTCCTCGCGAGCGCGGTGCCCTCCATCGTGCTCGCGACCCTGCTCTTGCGCGAGGCGCACGCCGCGGTGAGCCTGCGCTCGGCCCTCGCCGCCGGCGCGGTGGCCCTCCTCATCGCGCTCCCGCTCGCGGCCTGGTTCGCCCGCCGCATCTCCCAGCCGGTCTCGGCGTGCGTGCGGGGGGCGCTCGACGTGGCGCGCGGCCGCTTCGGACGCCAGGTGAAGGTCGCCGTGCGCAACGAGATCGGCGAGCTGGCCTACACCTTCAACCACATGTCGCGCGAGCTCGCGAGCTACGACCAGGAGAACCGCCGCCTCATCGCCGCCCTCGAGGCCGGCTACCTCGCCACCCTGCGCGGACTCGCCTCGGCCATCGACGCCAAGGACCCGTCGACCCGGGGCCACAGCCAAAGGGTGGCCGAGCTGTCGGTCGCCATCGGCCGGGAGCTCGGGCTCTCCGAGGCCGAGCAGAAGGAGGTCGCCTACGGCGGCCTGCTCCACGACGTGGGCAAGATCGGGATCCCGGAGAGCATCCTGCACAAGTCGGGCGCCCTCGCCGACGACGAGCTCGCCCGCATGCGGTCCCACCCCGCCATCGGCGCCGAGATCCTGCGCGGCATCGCCTTCCTCGACGGCGCCCTGCCGGCGGTGCGCAGCCACCACGAGCGCTGGGACGGCGAGGGCTATCCGGACGGGCTCTCGGGCGAGGAGATCCCCCTCGTCGCCCGCATCGTCAACGCCGCCGACACCTACGACGCCTGCACCTCGGAGCGGCCCTACCAGCCGTCCTTGTCGCCCGAGCGCACCCTGGAGGTGATCCTGGCCCTCAGGGGCCGCCAGATCGACCCCTGGGTGTGCGACGCGCTGGTGCGAGTGGTACGGCAGAGCTTCGAGGGGCGCGAGGCCGTCCCGGCCCGGGATGCCCGCACCAGGACCGGCTGACCCATGGACGACCTCGACCGCCCCAGACCCAAGGGAGGCCAGGTGATCCGACTCGCCGTCTTCGACCTCGACGGAACGCTCGTCGACTCGCGGCTCGATCTCTGCCTCGCCGTGAACCACGCCCTCGAGAAGCTCCACCTCGCGGCGCGCTCCCTCGAGGAGGTGACCGGGTTCATCGGCGAGGGGGCGCGGCGGCTGCTCGAGCGCGCGGTGGCCCCCCACCTCGAGCTCACCGAGCGCGCCATCGCCCTGTGGCGGGAGCACTACGAGGTCCACCTGCTCGACCACACCGTGCTCTACCCCGGCCTCGATGAGCTCGTCCGGGCCGCCCCCTACCCGCTGGCGGTGATCACCAACAAGCCGGGCCAGATGGCGCGCCGGATCCTCTCCGGGCTGGGGGTGGCCGAGCGCTTCGTCGAGGTGGTGGGGGCCGACGAGGCCCCTCGCAAGCCCTCGCCCGAAGGGATGCGAGCCTTGCTCGCCCGGCAGGGCGTGGCGGCCGAGGAGGCGGTCCTCGTGGGCGACAGCCTGGTCGACCTCGCCACCGCCCGGGCCGTGCCGGTGCGGTTCCTGGCCGTCGGCTGGGGCCTCGTCGCGCCCGAGGCGCTCGTCGCGGGAGGTGCGGCCTTGGTCGCCCGGACGGCGGCCGAGCTCTGCGAAGCCCTGGCCATCCCGCCCTCTCGGGGATAGGCGGCCCCTGGCGGCCGGCCCGAGGGTGCCCGCCGGCGGCCGAAAACTGGCCGCGGCCGGGCGGGCGTGCTAGGCGGGTGGCATGGCGAAGTTCCTCTTCGGGCTCCTCGTCCTCGGCGGCCTCGCCGCCGCGGTGGCCCTCGTCCCGGTTCGCGGGAGGACCGTGCTCGACCGCTGGCGCGCGGCGAGGAGCCCGGTCGAGTTCGTCGAGCGCGGCCTCGCCGAGGCCAAGGTCGCCCTCGGCCTTTCCAAGCGGCCCGCGCACCCGCAGGCGAGGAGCACCGGCCGCGCCGCTCCCCGCCCCGGCCGCTCCGGCGCCCCGGCGGAGGAGCTCTCCGACCGCGACCGCGCGGCGGTGGACCGGATCGTCGCCGAGCACGCGCGCTAGGGGCGGCCCGCGGGTCGAGCCGGTCGCCGCGGCGTTCGGGGAGGCCCGCGTCCTCGGGCGCTTTCGCCCGGGGGCCGCCCGTCGCCGCACGGCGCCTACCCGCTTGCGCTCGGGTTCCCCTTGGGGTTATCTAGGCGGCCCTCGCGCCCTTTTTTGGGGGCGCGACCGCCCTCGAGGGAGCCATGGCCGACACCCAGACGAAGACCAAGAAGAAGGCGCCCGCGCCCAAGGGCGGCGGCAAGAAGAGCTGCAGCGTCGCCGGGTGCAAGCGCGCCTACCGGGCGAAGGGCCTGTGCTTCTTCCACTACCGAAAATGGCGCCGGGGCGAGCTCGAGAAGCGGCCCCCCCGCTACGACACCTGCAACAAGGAAGCGTGCAAGAAGAAGGTGGTCGCGCACGGCCTGTGCCAGGAGCACTTCGACGCCTGGAAGGCGAGCCGCAAGGGCGCCCAGCCGACCGCCGCCGCGGCAACCCCTGCCGCGGCTCCGACCGAGGCACCGGCCGCGAGCTAGAGCCTTCACGCGGGCCGCGCGCCTCAAGCGATCCGGCGCTCGATGGCCCGGGCCGCCGCCACGAGCAGCTCCACCTCGCGCTGGGTGGGCTCCGCGCGCCCGAGCAGCCGCCGCCAGTCGGCCAGGATGTGCTCGGGGTTCTGCGGGTTCAGGTAACCCACCGCCGTGAGGATCGCGGTGAGGCGGCTCCACAGCGCCTCGAGCGTGGCGTGGCGCGCCTTCTCCGGCGCCGAGGCGCCGCCCCCTTGGGCCAGGTGCGCCCCTTCCCCTTGGGCCTGCGAAAGCTCGTAGGCGACCACCGCCACCGCCTGGGCTAGGTTCATCGAGTCGTAGGCGCTTGCGGTGGGGATGGTGCACACCGCCTGGCACAGCTCGAGCTCGCGGTCGGAGAGGCCCCGCCGCTCCTCCCCGAAGACGATCGCCACCTCGCCCCCCGTGCCCAGCCGCGCCACCTCGGAGGCGAGATCGCGTGGCGACAGGCGAGGCCGGCCGGCGACGGCCCGCGAGGTGGTTCCGCACGACCAGGTGGCGGGCGCGAGGGCCGCCGCGAGGTCGGGGTGGAGGGAGGCCCCTCCCAGCAGGTCGGCGGCGTGGCGCGCCGTCTTGCGCGCCCGGGCGAGGACCTCCTCCCGGGCCCGTCCCGGCCCCCCCCCGCGCGGTAGGCCCTGCCAGGAGGGGGGCTCCACCACCGCCAGGCGCGAGAGCCCGAAGTTCTTCAGGGCGCGCGCCACCGCCCCGATGTTCTCGGCCGAGGAGGGCCGGTGAAGCACCACCGTCACGTGCGCGAGGTCCATGGCCCTCTCCGCCTTTCGCCCGCCCTCTTGGAGGGCCGGCGGCGATGATAGCCCTCCCCTGTCATGGGGCGGTGCTAGCATCGCCCGCCATGCTCACCGCGACTGCCCTGCGCGCCCAGCTCCCGCACGCCCTCGAGAAGCTCGACCTGCCCGAGCTCGGAGACCTCTACCGCGGCAAGGTCCGCGACAACTACAGCCGCCAGGACCGCATCGTGATGGTCACCACCGATCGCGTGTCCGCCTTCGACCACGTGCTCGGCACCATCCCATTCAAGGGCGAGGTCCTCTCGCGCCTGACGCTCTTCTGGTTCGACCGGGTGAAGGACCTCGCGCGGACCCACCTCCTCGACGCCCCCGACCCGAGCGTGATGGTGGTGCGGCGCGCCCGCGCGCTCCCGGTCGAGATCGTGGTGCGCGGCTACATCACCGGCTCGCTGTGGCGCGACTACCAGGCCGGGCGGGCCGCTGCCTACGGCATCGCCTGGCCGGCCGGGCTGAAGAAGGACCAGCGCTTCCCCGCGCCGGTCATCACTCCCTCCACCAAGGCCGAGTACGGCAAGCACGACGAGCCCATCAGCGAGGTGGACATCCTGCGCCAGGGCCTCGTCACCCCCGAGATCTGGCAGGAGGTCACGAGGATCGCGCTGCGCCTGTTCGAGAGGGGTCAGAGCTGGGCGGGCAGCCGCGGGCTCATCCTCGTCGACACGAAGTACGAGATGGGCCTGTCCG
>DATJVF010000425.1:0-2502 GCA_035501995.1 Anaeromyxobacteraceae bacterium | reverse complement strand
AGGGCAAGCTCTCGGCGGCGCTCTACGTCCTCGCCCTGCCGCTCGCCTTCGTCCGGCAGTACGCCGCGGACGCGATCTACGTTCTCGTCGCCCTCCTCTGGCTCGTCCCCGACCGGCGCATCGAGTCGCGCCTGCGCGAGTGACGCCTCGGGCGGGCCTGCGACCGACCCGCCCCCCGGCGGGTGAAGGGGACCTCGAGCCCGCCCCTTTCCCTTGCGCGCGGGAGCTCGCCCCGGGCACGATGGGGGGCGTTCCGGGTGCGGCGGCCCAGGGCGAGGCGCCTCGTGGCTCGCGAGAGGACCCGGTGTCTCGACATGGACGGCGCCTTCCCCCGCGACCTCACCTGGTTCAAGGACGCCGTCGTCTACGAGACGCACGTGAAGGCGTTCTACGACGCGAACGGCGACGGGGTGGGCGACTTCGCGGGGCTCACCGAGAAGCTCGACTACCTCGAGCAGCTCGGGGTGACCTGCCTGTGGCTCCTCCCCTTCTTCCCCTCCCCCCTGCGCGACGACGGCTACGACATCGCCGACTACTGCGCGGTCCACCCGGCCTACGGCACGCTGGCCGACTTCCGCCGCCTGGTGGAGGAGGCGCACCGGCGCGACATCGCGGTGCTCATCGAGCTGGTGGTGAACCACACCTCGGACCAGCACCCCTGGTTCCAGCGGGCCCGCCGGGCGCCGCCGGGGTCGAGCGAGCGGGCCTACTACGTCTGGAGCGACACCCCCGAGCGCTACCAGGGCGCGCGCATCATCTTCACCGACACCGAGCGCTCCAACTGGGCCTGGGACGAGGTGGCCGGCGCGTACTACTGGCACCGCTTCTTCTCGCACCAGCCCGACCTCAACTTCGACCACCCGCCGGTGTTCGAGGAGGTGCTCTCGGCGATGCGCTTCTGGCTCGACCTGGGGGTGGACGGCTTCCGGCTCGACGCCATCCCCTACCTCGTCGAGCGCGAGGGCACGAACTGCGAGAACCTGCCGGAGACGCACGCCATCGTCCGGCGCATCCGCGCCGTGCTCGACCGCGACTACCCGGGCCGCATCCTCCTCGCCGAGGCCAACGCCTGGCCGTGGGACGTGCGGCCCTACTTCGGGGACGGAGACGAGTGCCACATGGCCTTTCACTTCCCCCTCATGCCGCGGATCTTCATGGCGCTGAGGCGGGAGGACGCCGAGCCCATCGTCGACATCCTCCGGCGCACCCCGCCCCTGCCCGAGGGGTGCCAGTGGGGCCTCTTCCTGCGCAACCACGACGAGCTGACCCTCGAGATGGTGAGCGACGACGAGCGGGAGTACATGGTGCTCGCCTACGCGCAGGACCCGAGGGCCCGCCTGAACCTCGGCATCCGCCGGAGGCTCGCCCCGCTCGTCGACAACGGGCGGCGCCGCATCGAGCTCCTCAACAGCCTGCTCTTCTCGTTGCCCGGGACGCCCATCCTGTACTACGGGGACGAGATCGGGATGGGCGACGACGTCCGGCGCGCCGACCGGGACGGCGTCCGCACCCCCATGCAGTGGAGCAGCGGCCCGAACGCCGGGTTCTCCACCGCCCTGCCGCAGGCCCTCTACGCCCAGCCCATCGTCGACCCGGTCTACGGCTACGCCGCCGTGAACGTCGAGGCCCAGCTGAGCGACCCTTCCTCGCTCCTGCAGTGGATGCGCAACCTCATCCGCCTGCGCAAGCAGTTCAAGGTCTTCGGGCGCGGCACGCTCGAGTTCGTGCCGGTCTCGAACCGCAAGGTGCTGGCCTACGTGCGCCGCTTCGGGGAGGACACCCTCCTGTGCGTCGCCAACCTGTCGCGGCACACCCAGCCTGCCGAACTCGACCTCTCCGCCTTCGCCGGCGCCATCCCGCTCGAGATGCTCGGTTACACGACCTTCCCGCCCATCGGCCGAGGGCCCTACTTCCTCAGCCTGGGCGGCTACGGCTTCACCTGGTTCGAGCTGCGGGCGGCGCCGCCCGGGTCCGCCCCCTGAGGGCGCCTCGTGCGGGCCCCCGCCCGCGCCCCTTCACAGGTGGCGGACCTGTCCGCGCTCCGCGCCCGTCGCCTCGCCGCTCCCCTCGCGCGGCGGCTCGGGGAAGCGCCGGTCGAGCGAGCGGGCCACGAGGTCCCGCGCGCCCAGGCCCACCGCCAGCGCGAGGGCGAGGACGATCCCGCCGAAGAGGACGCCGAAGCAGACGGTCACCAGGGCCGCCCCCACTCCGGCGTGCTCGAGCCCGAGGGCGAGCACGAACAGCACCACCAGCCAGCGCGCCCCGAGCGCGAGGAGCCGCGCCGACTGCAGGCCCATGTTGACGGCGCCGATGAGCACGTTGCGCTCCACCACCCGGGCGCAGGCGAGGCCGGCGGCGATGATGGCGAGGGCCACCAGCGCCCGCGGCGCGTAGGCGAGGAGCCGCAAGGAGAGACCCGCCGCCGCCGGCGTGTCGAGCGCCGAGAGGCCGAGGAAGAACCCGAGCACCAGCACCGTCCACAGGGCCACCCGCGCCAGCGCC
>DATJVF010000424.1:0-5672 GCA_035501995.1 Anaeromyxobacteraceae bacterium | reverse complement strand
GAGTGCGAGTGTGCCGCCGAAGGGGAGCGCGACCTTCACGGCCTCGGGTGGGATCGGGACAGGCTTCACGTGGTCGCTCGCCACGAATGCCTCGGGCGGCTCCATCGATGCGTCGACCGGCGCCTACACCGCCGGAGCGACTGGGAGCGTCGCCGACGTCGTGAAGGTGACGGACTCGCTCGGGAACGCTGGCACGACGAGCGTCACGGTCACGGCCGGCGTCACCGTGTCCCCGGCGGTGCAGACCGTCACCACCGGGGCGACGACCTCGTTCAAGGCCTCCGGCGGGAGCGGGACGGGCTTCACCTTCTCGCTGGCCATGAATGCGTCGAGGGGTTCCATCGACGCCGTGAACGGCAACTACCGGGCAGGCACCCAGACGGGCACCGACGTCGTGGAGGCCACGGACTCCCTCGGTAACGTCGGCACGGCCCAGGTGACCGTCGTCGCCGCGCCGAGCGGGGGTGGGTGCGGTTACGACGGCGGAGGAGGGCTCTGGTTGAGCCTTCTGGCCCTGGCCGCAGTCCGGTGGTTGCGGGCCCTCTCGCGAACGAAGGACCACGCCACGGCCTGACCCAAGGCGGCGGTGCCGCCGCCCTCGCGGCCTCGCACGCCCGTGACACGGGCGAGGGCCGCCTGCTGCGCGCGGTGCGGGTACGGCGGAGGCGGTGCGTTGGGCTTGGGTCCCCTCGCCCAGGGCCTACACGCGCGATGGCGAGTGGAAGCCGATCATGACGCCGGCCGTGTATTGACTCGTGGGCAAGTACCAGAGTCAGAGCCGCTCACCGACGGTCGCCTCGTCGATGAGCGCGATGCCATGGCTCCCGACGGCGTCTCGAGGCGCTCCTCAGAAGTCCTTCCCCAGCCAGACCTCACCCGAGAGGTTGTTCTGCACGGTCGCGATGTAGCTCGTCGCCCCGCTGTCGTACCAGCCGCCGCTGTACCACTGGCCGACGCAGCCCCACAGGTCGCCCGGGCCGTAGTTCGAGTAGCCCGCGCTGCCGGCCGCCGAGAGCCACTGGATGTAGCCCTCGAAGCAGGCGCGACGCCAGCCCAGGGCGGCGTCGACGTTGAAGGCCGTGCTGTCCCGGGAGATGGGCCAGGCGCTCTGCCAGTAGGTCCACTTGATCTGCAAGAGTCCGTAGCTCTGGTAGCAGTGCGATGCGTCCTCGCAGGTGGCTCCCGGCGGCCAGAGGGTCGAGTCGGTGGTGAGGTCGCCGGCCGCGGACTGATGCCACCAGCTCTCGGTGGCGGCCTGCGCCCGGATGACGTCCACGTCGAACCCCCACTTGCAGGCGGCCCACTGGATGATCTCGTCGGTGGTGCCGCTGAACGCTCCGCTCACCCGCTGCCGGAGGACCGTGTTGGCGCGGGCGTCGACCCCGCCCCAGCGGTCGCTGCGGAAGGCCTGCAGCTCTGCCAGGCTCGCCTGCGTCGCGTTGGCGGTGGCGTTGTCGGGTCGCGGCTCCCACGCCGACCGTGCGACCCGCGACGCGCACTCCGCGTCGCTCGGCAAGGTGGAGCCGGGGGGGAGCGTCGCGAAGGTCCCGGTCCCGCTGCCGTCGGGCGCGCGGGAAGACCGCCCTCCGCACCCGCCCACGGCGAGCGCCACCGCCACGGCGAGCGAACACTTCTGCATGCAAGCATTGTACTGCGGGCGCGGGCGGGCCGGAGGCCGCCCGGCGGCGTCGGTAGGTCGGTGGAGGCCTTCGCCCGCCGGTGTCCGAAGGGCGAGGGAGGAGCGAGAGCAGGATGGCAGAAGGCCTCGTCTCGCGCGGGCGGGCGCGCCACCCCCGAAAGCCTGCATGCGAGCACACCGGGGCGGGGCCTGTGCGGCCCGCGCCTCCGGCGTCACGAGGTGTGGGGACCCCGTGGGCCCTCGCGCCGCCCGAGGGCGGCGCCTCGAGCTCACGCCGCGGGACGGCCTCGCCCCGGCCTCGGGTTAGACGGTCCCCCGGTAAGCCTCTCCGAAGGCCGGTCGCTTGAGGAACTGTCCCTGGCCAGCCTCGGCCCGGAGATCTCCGTCGGCGAAGACGTGGCGGCCGCGCGAGAGGGTGTGGACGACGACGCCCTTCACCTCGCGCCCCTCCCACACCGAGAAGTCCGTGCGCTGGTGCTGGGTCCTCGCCGAGAGCGTCTTCGTGCGGGTGGGGTCGAGGACCACCACGTCGGCGTCGGCGCCGACCTCGAGCGATCCCTTCCTGGGATAGAGGTTGAAGACCCGGGCGGCGTTCGAGGAGGTGAGCGCCACGAAGCGCTCCGGGGTGAGGCGCGACCCGTTCACGCCGAGGTGCCACAGGATGTGGAGCCGGTCCTCCACCCCGCCGCAGCCGTTCGGGATGCGGGTGAAGTCGCCGAGCCCGAGTCGCTTCTGCTCCTTCGTGAAGCAGCAGTGGTCGGTCCCGGTGGTGGAGAGCGCCCCCGTCCCGAGCGCCCGCCAGAGGGCGTCCTGGTGTCCGGCCGGTCGGTAGGGCGGACTCATCACGTGGCCGGCCGAATCGTCGAACTCGGGGCGCTCGTAGACCGAGGCGTCGATGGCGAGGAAGCCGGGCAGGGTCTCCCCCACCACCTTCACGCCGCGGGTGCGCGCCCGCCCGATGGCCTCGGCCGCCTGGGCCTCCGACACGTGAACCACGTAGAGCGGGACGTCGAGCACCTCGGCCATGGTCACCGCGCGGAAGGTGGCCTCCGCCTCGCAGGCGGGGGGGCGGGAGAGGACGTGCGCCCGCGGCCCGGTCACCCCCTCGGCGAGAAGCTTCTTCTGGAGATGGGCGATGAGCTCGCCGTTCTCGGCGTGCACCTGGGGCAGCGCCCCGAGCTCGCGGCAGCGCAGGAAGCCGGCGATGATCTGCTCGTCGGGCAGCATGAGGCCGCCCTTGTAGGCGAGGAAGAACTTGAAGCTCGTGATCCCGTGGTCCTGGACGAGCGGCGCCATCTCGGCCGCGAAGCCCTCGCCCCACCAGGAGACGGTCATGTGGAACCCGTAGTCCACGCAGGCCTTGCGAGCCCACCCCTGCCACCGACCGAGCGCGGCGATGGGCGACTCGCCCCGGTCGGGCCCCACGAAGTCGATGATGGTGGTGGTCCCCCCGGCGGCGGCGGCGGCCGTGCCGGAGAGGAAGTCGTCGGCGACCACCGTGCCCATCATGGGCAGCTGCATGTGGGTGTGCGGGTCGAGCCCGCCCGGCATGACGAAGCAACCGCCCGCGTCGATGACGGTCGCGCCCGCCGGGGCCTCGAGGCCGGGGGCCACCTGGGCGACGCGCCCCTCGTGACAGAGCAGGTCCGCTCGCTTCTGGCCGCGGTCGGTCACGACGGTGCCGCCGCGCACCAGGATGTCTGACATGGAAGCTCCTCCTCGGTTCCGGTAACGCTCCCAAGTGTAGCGCGCGGCGGGGCCTTCGCCCGAGAACAGCCTCAGCCTCGATCTCGCCGACCCCCCCGGGCGAGCGTGCTGGTCGCGTCGCCATCACCCGCCGAGGTCACGGCGCGGCGTCGACGGCGCGGGCGTAGCGCCCGTGCCCGGGTGAAGCGCAGGGCGCGGCAGCCAAGGCGCTCGGGGCCGGTGTCGGCGGGCTCCTCCGTGGGCCGGGCGCTCGTAGCTCGTCCCGTCTTGGGTGCCGAGGTGCGCGCGGCTCTCTTCGAGGGTACGCGCTCCAACGCGGCCAGGCCTCTTCCTCGACGGGCCTTCTGGCGGCCGAGCCACCTCGGGGGGCCGCCCCACGGTGGCTTCCGGCGAGCGGACTTCCGCGAAGCCTCCTCCGGTGCGCCATCTCCTGTGCCCGCGCTGGCGCCCCGTGGGCCACTGGAGAGAGGGTATGCGGGCGCCCTCACCCGACCGCCGCCGGGGGGTGGCCACCCTCGTCTTCTCCTCGAGCGAGCGCTAGGATTCGGCCATGTCCGACGGCCTTCGCTTCATCCTGGACGGCAAGGTGCTCGTCCTCGCCAAGGTCGATCCGACCATGACCGTGCTCGAGTGGCTGCGCGGCGAAGCCCACCGCTGCGGCACCAAGGAGGGCTGCGCGGAGGGCGACTGCGGGGCCTGCACGGTGGTCCTCGCCGAGCCGGACCGCGGCCGGGTGCGGCTCAGGGCCGTGAACGCCTGCCTTCTCTTCCTCCCGGCCCTGGACGGCAAGGCGCTCTTCACGGTGGAGAGCCTGCGCTCCGCCTCGGGCGAGCTTCACCCGGTCCAGCGCGCGCTCGTGGAGTGCCACGGCTCCCAGTGCGGCTTCTGCACCCCCGGGTTCGTGATGTCGCTCTACGCGCTCTACGAGGAGGAGGAAGCTCCGCCCTCGCGAAGGCGCATCGACGATGCCCTGGCGGGTAACCTCTGCCGCTGCACCGGCTACCGGCCCATCGCCGAGGCGGCCAGGCGCGCCTACGAGCTCGGGAGGCGCTCCCCGGAGGCGCGCCGGGCGCGGGAGGGGCTCGCGGCGGCCCTCGCCTCTCTCGAGCGGCACGAGATGCTGGAGCTCGAGCACGAGGGGCGCCGCTTTTTCGCACCCCTCTCCGCCGACGCCCTGGCGGCCCTCTACGAGCGCTACCCCGAGGCTCGCCTGGTGGCCGGCGGCACCGACGTCGGCCTGTGGGTCACGAAGGAGCACCGCCGCCTCGAGACCCTCATCTACCTCGGACAGGTGAAGGAGCTCACCCGGGTCTCGGAGAGCGCGACGCACCTCGAGATCGGCGCCGCGGCCACCTACTCCGACGTCGCCCTGGCGCTCGGGACACACTACCCGGACCTCGCCGAGCTCGTCCGCCGCATCGGGTCGACCCAGGTGAGGAACCTCGGCACGGTGGGCGGGAACGTGGCGAACGCCTCGCCCATCGGGGACACCCCGCCCGCCCTCATGGCCCTCGGCGCCACCGTGGTCGCTCGGCGCGGTGCCGACCGGCGCGAGGTGCCGCTCGACGAGTTCTTCAAGGGCTACCGCAAGACGGTGCTCGAGCCGGGCGAGTTCGTCGAGCTCGTCCGCCTGCCGCGGCGCTCCCCGGGGAGGGAGTTCCGGGCCTACAAGGTCTCGAAGCGCTTCGACCAGGACATCTCGGCGGTCCTGGGCGCCTTCTCGCTCGAGCTCGAGGAGGGGCGGGTGAGGGACGTGCGCCTGTGCTACGGGGGGATGGCGGCCACCCCGGTGCGGGCGCGGCGCTGCGAGGAGGCGCTACGGGGCCGACCCTGGAGCGAGGCCACCGTCCTCTCCGCTCTGCCGGTGCTGGACGCCGAGCTGAGGCCCATCTCCGACATGCGGGCGAGCGCCGCCTACCGCAGCGCGGTGGCGCGGAACCTCCTGCGCAAGTTCCAGCTCGAGACCGGCGGGCGTGAAGTGGCGACCCGCATCCTCGAAAGGGAGGGCGTATGAGGCGCGCCCCGAAGGTCGCCGCCCCGAAGGGCACCGTGCACGCCCCCCTGCCGCACGACAGCGCCCTGCGCCACGTCACCGGCGAGGCGGTCTACGTGGACGACCTGCCCGAGCCGCGCGACCTGCTCCACGCCTACTTGAGGCTCTCCGAGCGGGCCCACGCTCGCATCGTGAAGCTCGACGCGGCGCCCTGCAGAAGCGCCCCGGGGGTGGCGGCGGTGGTGACCGCCCAGGACCTGCCGGCGGCGAACGACGTGGGACCGGTCTTCCCGGGCGACCTCCTCTTCGCCGACGGGAAGGTCGAGTACTTCG
>DATJVF010000423.1:0-2639 GCA_035501995.1 Anaeromyxobacteraceae bacterium | reverse complement strand
CGCCAAGACCTAGCGCCCGAGCGGCGCTGGCCTCGCGCACCCTGGTTCCTCCGCCGCGCGCGCCGGGGGTCGGCGTCCGTGGCCGAGGGGCAAGCGGCCCCGTGGACGCGGCTCGCCGCCGCCCTCTTCGCCCTCGGCGTCTTGGCGCTCGGGGCAAGCGGCCTCGTCTTCTACGCCACCCTTCCGGCTCGCCTGCCCTCCCCGCTCGACTGGCGGTCAGCCGCGGTGCTGCTCGCCCGGGACGCGCGGCCGGGCGACGTCGTCGCACTCGACCCCTCCTGGGCCGAGCGCGGGCGCGAGGTCCTCCCGGCGTCGGTGCCGGTGTTGGCCTTCCCGCGCCTCGCCGGCGAGGACCTCATCGGCGTGCGGCGCGTGTGGCTTGTGGCCCTGCCGAGGGCCCCGGGGCGGCACGCCACGCTCGAACGCGACCTCGTCGCCCGGGCCGGCCGAGCCTTCGGCCCGCTGCGGCTCGGCGGCCTCGAGATCGCCCGCTACGATCTGCGCTCGCCCCTTCTGCCGCTGGCCTTCCTGCCCGACCGCCTGGCGACGGCCAGCGTGTCAGCGGGAGGAGAGGCCTGCGCCCGCGACGACCGCGGGGCGTTCCGCTGTCCGGCCATCAGCTCGGTGGTCGTGGCCCGCGAGGAACGGGAGGTAGACTTCCTCCCGCGGCCCTGCCTGTTCGCACATCCGGCGCCGCCGGGCGCGGAGCCCCTCACGGTGGCGTTCCCCGACGTCCCCATGGGGCGCGCACTCCAGGGCCACACCGCGATGGTGGGGGAGGCCGCCCTCACCGCCTCCGCGCCCGTCGAGGTCGCCGTCAAGGTGGACGGGGAGGTGGTGGGCACCGCCGAGGAACCGCCGGGCCAGCTCGGGTGGCACGCCTTCCGGTTCGACACGCCTCGTGCGGCCGGGCGGGTCGCCACCGTCACCTTCACCGTCGCCACGGCGGACGCGGCGCGTCGCGAGTTCTGCTTCGACGCCTACACCTTGCCATGACGCTCCGCCGCGCCCTCGCCACCGTGCTGCCGAGGAGCCTCGCGCCCCGCCTGGCCCTCGCCTGGGCCGCGGTGACCCTCGTCGTCCTGGCGGCCACGGCGCCGGCGCAGGGGATCGGGCGCGACGAGGGTGTCTACCTCGTGGCGGCCGAGTCGTACGCGTCCTTCTGGGGTGAGCTCACGCGCTCGCCGTCGCTCGCCGTCGCTACCTCCGACCGGTTCTTCGCGGTGAACCACGAGCACCCCGCGCTCGCCAAGGAGATCTTCGGCGCCACCCACGCGGTGCTGACGCTGGCCTTGCACTGGACGAGCCACCTGGAGGGGTTCCGCTTCGGGGCGTTCCTCCTCGCAGCCCTCCTCTCCTTCCTGCTGGCCAAGGGCGGTTTCGCGCTCGCCGGGACGGGGGGCGCCCTCCTCGCGCCGGCCCTGTTCTGGGCGGTGCCGCGGCACTTCTACCACGGGCATCCGGCCGCCCTGGACCTCCCGGTCACCGCCTTGTGGCTCGCCACCGTGCTCGCCTACCGCGAGAGCGTCCGCCCAGACCAGCCAACGGGCCGGACCTGCGCCTACGCGGTGGCGACGGGCCTTGCCTTCGGCGCCGCCTTGGCGGTGAAGCTCAACGCCTTCTTCCTGCCGCCGCTGCTCCTTTCCCACGCGCTCATCGCCTGGACCGCCTCGTCGCAGCCCGGGCGCCACCCGGTCCCGCTCGCCCTCCTCGCCATGGCCGTGCTGGGGCCTCTCGTCTTCGTCGGAACCTGGCCCTGGCTCTGGCACGACACCCTCGCGCGCGTGCGCGACTACCTCGCCTTCCACCTCCATCACGAGAACTACAGCTGGCATTACCTCGGCCGCCTGCTCCGCGAGCCCCCCTTCCCGATCGAGTATCCCTTCGTGGTGACCGCGCTCACCGTTCCGGCGGCGGTGCTCTTCGTCTACGCGGGGGGGCTCGTGTACGGGCTCGCGCGCCTACTCCCTTCACGGCGGCCGGCTGAGGGCGAGGGGGCGCCCGGCCCGCGCTCCACCTCCGACGAGCTGTTGCTCGTGCTGAACGCGCTCTTCCCGATAGCCCTCATCGCCTGGCCAACGGTGCCGCATTTCGGCGGGGTCAAGCACTGGCTCCCGGCCATGCCCTTCCTCGCCCTGCTCGGTGCGCGCGCGCTCGTGGCGGCGGGCCGCCTCCTCTGGCCCAACCGACGGGCGCTCGTGACCGGCGTGCTCTCGCTCGCCGCGCTCGTCCCGGCCGTGTGGGCGGTCGTGCACGTGCACCCGTATGGAACCGCGGCCTACAACGAGCTCGCGGGTGGAGCGCCCGGCGCGGCCTCGCTCGGCATGCAGCGCCAGTTCTGGGGAGACGACGTGGTCGGCCTCCTGTCCGAGCTCAACACCCACGCCGCCCCGGGAGCTCGCGTCTGGTGGCAGGAGACGGCCCTCCCCGCGGTCCGCGCTTGGCAGCGAGACGGGGCGGTGCGAACGGACCTGCGATGGGCCTCCGGACCGGAAGACGCCGACCTTTCGATCTGGCAGTACCATCAGGAGTTTCGCGACAAGGAGTTCCGGACCTGGACGGAATTCGCCGAACCGGCGCGGCCGGACCGGCCACCCCGCCTGCCGCGCCCTGTCGCTGGCCTCTACCTGGACGAGGTC
>DATJVF010000422.1:0-2966 GCA_035501995.1 Anaeromyxobacteraceae bacterium | reverse complement strand
AGGCGCGCGTCCCGCCGGCAGGCGTCTCGGCCGGGACTGGCCGATCGCGGCCCTGTTTGGTTTCATCGCCGTCTTCGCAGGGCTCGACCTGTTCCAGGACATCTCGGCCGGAGAGGGCCTCGGTCACGTGGTGGTCGAGCTGTGCGTCGAGCTCTCCGCGCTCGGCGGCTTCGTGGTCGTGTGGCGGCGGTTTCTGAGCGCCCAGGAGCGCGCCCGCGGCCTCGCGCAGGACCTCGACCGGACGCGGGCCGACCTGGCGCACTGGCGCGCCGAAGCGCAGGACGCCTTGCGCGGGCTCGGGGCGGCCATCGATCGGCAGTTCGCGCGCTGGCAGCTCACCCGCGCCGAGAGCGAGATCGCGCTCCTCCTCTTGAAGGGGCTTTCCCTGAAGGAGGTGGCCTCGCTGCGCTCGACGAGCGAGCGCACCGTCCGCCAGCAGGCGCTCTCCGTTTACCGCAAGGCGGGCCTCGCCGGGCGCGCCGAGCTCGCCGCCTTCTTCCTCGAGGACCTGCTCTTGCCGAAGGGCGCCGCCGCGCTGGCCGCCTCGCCGGGGGAGAGGCGCGGCTAGGAGGCGAGTCTGCCCCGCCGCCCGCGTCCCGGGCCCCTACCTTGTCCGGTAGCGCCACCTGCCCGGTCACGGTACAACGCAGACATGTCGCTCGACCCTCACGTCCGCGAGAGCCCCACGGTGGGTGGAGTCGGCGACCTCGTCGACTGGTTCCGGCGCCGCGAGCGACCGCGGCCGGAGTGGAAGGTCGGGCTCGAGCACGAGAAGGTGCCGCTTCGGGCCGGCACGCTCGACCCCGTGCCCTACGAGGGACCGGGCGGCATCGCCGCGGCGCTCCGGGCCTTCTCGCGCTTCGGCTACGAACCTTACCTCGACGAGGGGCGCGTCATCGCCGCGCAGAAGCGCGGCCTCACCGTGTCCATCGAGCCGGGGGGCCAGCTCGAGCTCTCCGGGCGGCCGTTCCAGGACGTGCACGCGGTGGCGGCCGAGTTCGACCGCCACCTCCAGAAGTGCCGCGCCATCGGGGAGGAGCTCGGGATCGAGTTCCTCGCCACCGGCTACCGGCCCTTCGGGACGCCGGCCACCGCCGAGTGGATGGAGAAGGCGCGCTACCTCGTCATGCGGCCCTTCCTGCGGGCGCGGGGCCGGCGCGCCGAGGACATGATGGCCATGACGGCCTCGACCCAGGTCTCCTTCGACTTCGGCTCGGAGGATGACCTCGCGGAGAAGCTGCGCACCGCCCTCGCCGCCCAGCCGGCGGTGGTGGCGCTCTACGCCAACGCGCCGCTCGTCGACGGGCGGCCCTCGGGCTGGAAGAGCTTCCGGAGCGCGGTGTGGGAGGAGGTCGACGGGGCGCGATCGGGGCTACCGGCCTTTCCCTTCGAGGAGGGCTTCCTCGAGGCGCCCTACGCTCGCTACGTCGGGTGGGCGCTCGACGTGCCGATGATCTTCCTGCGCCGCGACGAGCGCTACCTCGAGACCGGGGGGATGACCTTCCGCGCCTTCCTCGCCCGGGGCCTGCACGGGACGCGGGCCACCCTGCTCGACTGGGAGGACCACCTGTCGACGCTCTTCCCCGAGGTGCGCGTGAAGGGCGTCCTCGAGGTGCGCGGGGCCGATTCCTGCGACGGGCCCATGACGAAGGCCCTCGCCGCGCTCTGGAAGGGCGTGCTCTACGATCCCCGCGCGCGGAGGGAAGCCCTCCAGCTCTTCGGCGGGCTGTCGGTGGCCGAGCGCAGGGCGCTCGGGCTCGCGGCGGGCCGCGAGGGCCTGTCGGCGCGGCTCCCCGGCGGCCGTCCCCTGCGGGAAGTGGCGGCCGAGCTGGTGGAGGTGGCGGCCTGCGGGCTGTGCCGCCAGCACTGCTGCGGCGAGAAGGGCCAGGACGAGCGCCTCTGGCTCGAGCCCTTGCGCGCCCGCGCCGCCTCGGGCCGCTCGCCCGCCGACGAGGCGCTGGAGGTCTTCGAGCGGGCGGGACCGCGCGGGCTCGTCGGGCACCTGCGCATCGCCTGAGGGGCCCTTGGTCCGCGAAGGGCCGCTCGCCGGCCAAGAGGCGAGGCGCGGCGCTCTCTATCGGGAAGGGACGACGTGCGAATAGGGCCTTACGAGTTCAAGGGACGCTACTTCCTCGCGCCGCTCGCCGGCGTCTCCGACCGCCCCTTCCGCAAGATCTGCCGGGAGCTGGGGGCGGCCTTCACCTACACCGAGATGGTCTCGGCCCACGGCCTCCTTCACGGGAACCCCCAGACCGAGGGCTACCTCGATCGAGACCCCGAGGAGACGCCCTTCGCGGTGCAGATCTTCGCGGCCGAGCCCGAGGTCCTGGCCCGGGGAGCCGAGGTGGCGGTGGAGCGCGGGGCGGGCCTCGTGGACATCAACATGGCCTGCCCGGTGCGCAAGGTGTGCGGGAGCGGAGCCGGCGCGGCGCTCGCCCGCGAGCCGGAGCGGGTGATGGCGGCGGTGCGGGCGGTCGCCTCGGCGGTCGGGGTGCCGGTGACGGTGAAGATCCGGGCCGGCTGGGACGAGGAGAACCTGAACTGCGTCGAGGTGGCGCGGGCGGCCGAGGCGGGCGGGGCGAGCGCGCTCGCGCTGCACGGAAGGACGCGCGCGCAGGGCTACGCCGGCAAGGCGCGCTGGGACCTCGTGGAGGCGGCGAAGCGCGCGGTGGGCATCCCGGTGCTCGGGTCGGGCGACGTGTGGAGCGCGGCCGACGCGCTGCGCATGTCTCGCGAGACCGGCTGCGACGGGGTGCTCGTGGCGCGGGGCGCCTGCGGCAACCCCTGGATCTTCGCACAGCTCAGGGCGGCGGAGCGCGGCGAGCGAGAGCCCGCGCCGCCGGGGCGCGACGAGTGGGCCGGGGTGGTGCTCCGGCACGTCGACCTCCAGATCGAGCACCGGCGTCGCCTTCGCCCGGGCGAGGATCCCTCCGCCGTCGAGGAGGGCGCCTTGCGCGAGCTGCGCC
>DATJVF010000421.1:0-4345 GCA_035501995.1 Anaeromyxobacteraceae bacterium | reverse complement strand
ATCTCCAGCACCACCGTGGTGAAGAACCCCCACCGCGGGTTGAGGCGGGGGCCCGGCGGCGGTGACGACGAGGACGAGCAGCTCTTCGAGCACTTCTTCGGCCAGCGGGAACCCGAGGAGTTCCGGGGCACGAGCCTCGGTTCAGGTTTCCTCATCAACGGCGACGGCTACGTCCTCACCAACAACCACGTGGTGAAGGACGCCACCGACATCAAGGTCCGCCTCTCCGACGGCCGCGAGTACGCGGCCCAGGTGGTCGGCCGCGACGCCGGCACCGACGTCGCCCTCATCAAGCTCAAGAACGTCGAGGGTAAGCTGCCCACGGTGGCGCTCGGCGACTCGGACGGCCTCGAGCAGGGCGACTTCGTCCTCGCCATCGGGAGCCCGCTCGGCTTCCGCGAGTCGGTCACCTTCGGCATCATCTCGGCCAAGGACCGCCAGCTCACCGGGAGCGCCTTCGACGACTTCCTCCAGACCGACGCCGCCATCAACCAGGGCAACTCCGGTGGACCGCTCTTCAACCTGAAGGGCGAGGTGGTCGGCATCAACACCGCCATCATCTCCCCACAGATCGGCTCGGGCATCGGCTTTGCCGTCCCCATCAACATCGCGAAGCAGCTCATCCCCCAGCTGCTCAAGGGCAAGGTGTCGCGCGGCTTCTTGGGCGTGAGCGTGAGCGAGCTCACCCCCGACATCGCCCAGGGCTTCGGCCTCAAGGAGGGGACGAAGGGCGCCCTGGTTCAGGGCGTGATGCCGAAGTCGCCCGCCTCCAAGGCAGGCGTCCAGCCCGGGGACGTGGTCGTCGCAGTCAACGGGCGGCCGGTCGAGAACGCCGCCCAGCTCACCCGGGCGGTGTCGGCGGTCCCGCCGGGGAACAAGGCCACCCTCACGCTCTTGCGCGGCAGCGAGAAGAAGGATGTGGGCGTCACGGTGACCAACCGGCCGGACGAGGAGGCCATCGCGCGCGGCGAGGCGAACCCCGGGGAAGGGGAGGAGGACCACGGCCAGGCCGAGCCCAAGGCCGGCGAGGAAAAGCTCGGGGTGCGGGTCTCGGCCCTCACCCCCCAGGTGGCCAAGGACCTCGGGGTGGAAGGCGACGAGGGGGTGCTCATCGTGAGCGTGAACCCTGACGGACCGGCCGGCAGCGCCGGGCTGCGCCGCAACGACGTCATCCTCGAGGTGAACCGCCAGGCGGTCAGCAAGGTCGACCAGCTGGCGGCCCTCATCGGCAAGATGAAGCCCGGGCAGGTGGCGGTGCTGCGCGTCGCGCGCGGCAACGTGACCCAGTTCGTGGCGGTGAAGCTGGGCGGCGAGAAGAAATAGCCTCGCCCCACCCACCGCGGCTGGTGGCGCGCCAGCCTGACCCGAGGTCCGGGTGGTCGGATCTGCCAGGCGACCTGATCGACCCGGAGCCTCTTCAGTACACCCGGCTCGCCAGCTCGGCGCCGCTGCGCGTCTCGGTGAGCCGCAGGCCGAGGAAGCGGGCCTTCACGCCCTCGTAGTAGCCGGGCTCGCCCTTGCGGCGCATCTTCCAGGTGCCCTCGGGCCGAAAGACCACCTCGAGCGCCAGGCGCCCGGTGCGCAGCGCGCTCTCGAGGGCGAGATCGTCCATCCCGGCCGGCAGGCTGCCCTCGAGCACGAGGAGCCCGATGATGGGCCGGCCTTCGGCGTCCTGCCGGCGCGGCTCGCCGTGGGTGAGCGCGATGCCGCCACCGTCGATGAAGGGGGTGACGACGAAGCGCGGCCCGGCGGCGGTGCGCTCGACCCGCACGATATCGAGGGTCTGCTCGGCGAGGACCGCCGCATACACCCCGCGATCGAGGCCCCGACGCTGGGCGCGGACGTTCTCCTCGCAGTCGGCGCGGGTGAACGCGTCCTTGCACGTCCCGAGGTAGCGCTCCAGGAAGGGACCGAGCGAGTCGATCCGGCTGGCGCGGGCGCGCAGCTCCTCATAGCGCGCCCCTTCGGGGGCGGCTTCCGACGGGAGGGCGAACCACAGGAGGACGAGCAGGGTTTGGGCGACGCGCGTGGAGAGCATGCCCGGGCATCATGGCAAGCCGCTCGGCCCACCGTCCACGCTTGCATCGGCCGCCGGCGTGCGACGGAGTGGAGAATCCGCGCTCGTCTGCGCCAGCGCGGGGGCGCCTGACCACCTGCCGCCCCGGGGTCGGCCCCGCTCCAGGACGGCCACAGCCGAGGGGCCCGGGAGCGAACCGGACCGAAGCGGCGCATCCCGGCGCGGGTGGTTTCTTTGACTACATTCGCCCACCGCTCTAGCCTGCCGCTCGTCCGGAGGTGGCCAGGATGGCGCGCGAGCGGGCCGGTCGGGAACAGCAGCCCCAGGCAAGGGCGGAACGCCGGGCCGAGCCTCGCCTCGACAAGGCCTTTCCGGTCTTCCTGCAGGGCGACCGCGGGGAGGCCCTGGGCATCGCCCGCAACATCTCCGAGGGCGGCCTCTTCGTCGAGACCCGCAACCCCGAGCCGCTCGGCAGCCAGGTCCGCATCACCTTCCCGTCCCAGGGCGGCGACATGACCGCGGTGGCCGAGGTCCGCTACGTGTGCCATCTCGTCGGTCGCCTCGGGAGCGGGGGCGCTCGCCAGGGCGCGCTGCGCGGCATGGGGGTACGCTTCCTCTACTTCGAGGCGGCCGGGCAGGCGCCGCCCGTCCTACACTGAAGGTCGACCGGGGCTTCGCCAGCGGGCGGGGCGCGGAAGGGGCCGCCCGGCGCACACGGCCCGAGCCTGCCGGGCGCCGAGAGGGCCCGGCTTGCCGCGAGGCCCGCGCCGCGCTACCCGTGCCTCATGCTCGCCATCGAGACCCAGGGCCTCACCCGCGTCTTCGAAGGACGGCCGGCCGTGCAGGACCTGGCGCTCGAGGTGCCGGAGGGCGCCTTCTACGGCTTCCTCGGCCCGAACGGCGCCGGGAAGAGCACGACCATGAAGCTCCTCACGGGCCTGCTCGCCCCCACCTCCGGCAGCGCCCGGGTGCTGGGGGTGGACCTCGCCCGCGACGGGCTGGCCGTGAAGCGCTCGCTCGGGGTGGTGCCGGACGGGCTGAACCTGTTCGAGCGCCTTACTGGCGCCGAGCAGCTGCGCATCCACGGACAGCTCTACGGGCTCGAGCGGCGCGAGGCCGCTCGCCGGGCGCAGGAACTCCTCGAGGCCCTCGAGCTCGCCGGCGAGGCCGACAAGCTCGTGCAGGCCTACAGCCACGGGATGAAGAAGAAGCTCGCCCTCGGCTGCGCGCTCATTCACGGTCCGCGGCTGCTCTTCCTCGACGAGCCGTTCGAGGGGATCGACGCGGTGGCGGTGTCCGGCATCCGGCGCATGCTGCAGGACCTGGTGGCGCGGCGGGCCCTCACCATCTTCCTCACCAGCCACGTGCTCGAGGTGGTGGAGAGGCTCGTCACCCACGTCGGCATCATCCACCAGGGCCGCCTGGTCGTGCAGGGGACGCTCGAGACGGTGCGGGCCGCCGGGACCCTGGAGGAGACCTTCATCCAGGCCGTCGGCGAGCAACGCCTGGGGCCGCCCGGACTGTCCTGGCTCGGCGGTGGAGGAGGGGAGGGGACGTGAGCGACCCGGGGCGCCGCGCCCGGCCGCCGCTCGCCGTGCTGCTCGAGCTGAGGTTCCGGCTGGCCTGGCGCCGACTCCGCAGCCGGGGCGGGGTGGCCGAGGGCGTCGCCCAGGGCGTGCTCGTGGCCATGGCGCTCCCGGCGAGCCTCCTCTTCGGCGCGCTCATCGGGGTGGGAAGCTACCGGGCCGCGCGCGCGGGCGGGAGCACCGAGGCGAGCCTCACGGTGGCCGCCATCCTCTTCGGGCTCTGGCAGGCCTGGACCGCGGTGAGCCTCACCCTGGGCGAGAGGGACAGCCTCGGGGTGGAGCGCCTGCTCCTCTACCCGATCGCCCCGGCCCGCCTCTACCTCATGGGCCTCGCGGCGGCGGCCCTGGCCGATCCGTTCGCCCTCTTCTGGCTCGTGCTCCTCTCCGGGATGGTGGCCGGGGCCGCCCTGGCCCGGCCGGGCGCCTGGATCCTGCTGCTCGGGCTCGCCCTCGGCGCCTTCGTGGCCGCCACCGTGGCCCTGGTGGCGCTCGTGCAGGAGCTCCTCCTGCGCATGGCGCGGCGGAGGGTGTGGCGCGACCTCGGGACGTTGCTCGGCGTCGGGATCTGGGCGCTCATCGTGCTCTCGCTACCGGGAGGCGCGCGCGGCCTCCGCGGCCTCCGCTGGACCATCCGTGAGCTGCGCTTCCTCCTCTACCCGCCGGCGCTCGCAGCCGAGGCCGTCCGGCGCCTCTACGCCGGCCGGACGGCGGCGGCCCTCGGCTTCATGGCGCTCCTCGCCGC
>DATJVF010000420.1:0-2160 GCA_035501995.1 Anaeromyxobacteraceae bacterium | reverse complement strand
CATCCCCGGCAGCTGGACGTCGAGCAGGAGGATGTCCACCGAGTTCCGGCGCAGGGCCGCCAGGCCCTCCTCCCCGCTCGGCGCGGTGAGCGGCTTCATCCCCGCCGAGCGCACGATGGCTTCCATCGTCTGGCGAATGCTGGGGTCGTCGTCGACGACGAGCACCGTCGGCTGTCGTGGCATCCCGCCAGTGTACGGGAAGCCGGCCCCGGCCGCTTTCAAAGGGTCGCCTCGGGGAGGGGCTCGAGAAGGGGCCCCTCGGGCCAGCTTCCCGGCCGCCGCCTTGGGTTCAGCGGGCCCGGCGGGAGTTCCGGGGCCGCCTGGGCCCCGACGGCCCTCGCCCCTCGCCCCTGGTGCGCGACCGAGGAGCCCCGCGGGGGGAGGCGGAGGGCAGGGGGCGAGCGCCCCCGGGGAGGGGTCGGCCGAGGTCGAGCCCGAGGCGGAGCGCGAGGCCCTCCACCGCGCGCGGCGGGATGGCGAGGCTGCGGGCGAGCGCCATGCCGAGCGGCTCGGCGGCGGAGGCGCGCAGGGCGCGCAGGTGCTCGGGGAGCCTTTGCCGCAGGTCGCCCTCCACCTCCTCGAGGAGGTCGAGGTCGCGCAGGGGCTCCTCCTCGTCGAGGAGCAGCCGGACCCGCTCGGAGAGGGTGAGGCGCCGGCGGAGTTCCTCGCGATGGGTGGCCCGTATGGCTTCGACCTCGGGCAGGACGCCGCGCCTCCGGGCCGCGGCCTCGAACGCCTCCGGCGAGAGGCCGAGGGCGGCCGCCGCCGCCGGGCGCTGCCCGCCGGCGGCGCGCAGCGCATAGAGGAGCTCGTCGCGCTCGCGGTGCTCGAAGGCGCGCGCCAGGCCGTGGTGGAGGAGGAGCCGCTCGAGGTCCCCCTCGTCGGGGACGCCGCCGTCGGCCCGGCGATAGCTCTCCGCGAGCGCGGCGGCGATCCGCCCGCGCCGCGCCCCGTGCTCCCGCAGGAGGCGCTCGAGGACGGTGCGGCCTTCCTCGGCGAGGAGGAGGTCGAGGGACGGGGCGGGCTCGGCCGGAGGGGCCACCGCGGGGGCCTGCTCGCGCCGCCGGCGGATGCGCGGACCCTTGGGCCCCGCGGCGCGGCGGCGCGGACCGGGGCGCAGCTCCTCTTTCGGCCCGGCGGGCGCGGGGGGGATGGCGCCCGGGGCGGCCTCGGAGGGCGGCCGACCGCGCACCAGCTCGGCGAGCGCCCGCGGCGAGAGCGGCGTCGCGAAGGGCTCGCCCTCGAGGAGGCCGCGCAGCGCCAAAAGCTCGTCCCAGCGCAGCGGGGCGAGGGCGGCGCGCACCTCCTCGAGCGGGGCCGGGTGCCCGCTGTCCCGGCAGAAGCGCGCCGAGCGCCGGGCGAGCTCGTCGTCGATCTCGGCCATGGACTCGGGCACGCTGCGCCAAGGCGGTACGGCAAGTCAAGCGCGAGCGAACCGGTGGCGGCGGCGGGTCGGGCGTGCTTTAAGGGAGCCATGGAAGGCGCGGCACGGGCCGGGGCGGCCTTGGGTCGGTCGTTCTTGCGCTGGGCGCGGGTGGCGCTCTACCTCCTCCTCCTCGCCGCGGCCGCCGTCTCGCTCCTCGGCACGCCGCCCCTCGAGCAGGCGGTCCTCGAGGGGCGGGCGCCGCCGGTGGCGCTGGTGGTGGCACCGGCCCTCTTGGCGGCCTTCATCGCCCTCTTCGCCGCCTACCGCTACACGCTCGTCAAGGCCGGCCGCTACCACGCCGGCAAGGCCTTCGTGCAGGTGGGGGTGATGGTGCTCGTGCTCTCGCTCGTGCTGCCGGGATCGCTCGAGCGCTGGCGCGCCGCCGGCACGGTGCGGGCGGTGGACCTCTCGCGGCACCTCGGCTCGGCGGACGCCGAGGAGCGCGCCCTGGCGGCCGAGCTGGCGCGCCACCGCGAGCGGCCCGAGGCCCTGCGCTACCTGCCGCGGCTCATCGAGCTCCTCGAGGACCCCTCGCCGGAGGTGCGCCGGCAGGCGCGCGCCTCCCTGACCGCTCTGGCGGGGGGGGACTACGGCGGGGAGGGCCCGGGTGCGCCGGCACGCTGGCGGGCCTGGTGGCGCGCCAACGGTGCGCGGCTGCCCTAGCCGGGCCAGGGCGCCGGCCTTGCCTGGCCGCGCCCTTCATGATAGTGAGAATAGTTATCGATATGAGTCTC
>DATJVF010000419.1:0-2027 GCA_035501995.1 Anaeromyxobacteraceae bacterium | reverse complement strand
CCTCGCCCTCCACCCTGAGCGGCGTGCGGACCGCCCGGAAGCGCAGCTCGCCCGACGGCCGGTCGACCCCCACCAGCACGGTGGGCCCCCCCGCCGCCGCCTCGAGCGCGCGCCGGGCGACGGACAGGCGGCGGTGCCCCGCCACCAGCGACACCTCGTCGGTCCGGGCCTCGTAGTGCGGGCCGCCGTCGAAGGGGTCGATGCGGCTCACCGGGCGCAGCCCGATCCGCTCGAGGAGATGGGCGACGCCCTGCGCGCCGGGCCCGACCGCGCCGAGCAGGCGCTCCACCTTGGGCGGGAAGAGGGTGGCGTAGATCCCCCCCGGGGGAAAGAGCTGCTGGATGAACTCCTTGTTGGCCCGGCTCATCTTGTCGGCCTCCTGGTAACCGAGGCCGGTGAAGCGCTTGCCGCACGACTCCCAGAAGAGGCTGCGGCCGTCGGGGAGGAGGGGCGGCATGAGCTCGGCGAGCACCCGGTCGCGGAATCCCTGGCGGTGCATGGCGAGGTAGAGGAAGCGCACGTAGGCGAGCTGCTTGCCCGGCCGCGCCTCGCCCCCCCGGTCGCCCGGCCGCACCACCAGGCCCCCGACCTCGGTGGGGCCGTCGAAGTGGTAGCCGATGGAGAGGACCTGGTGGCGGAAGTGGCGGTCGAGGGTGGAGCTGTAGTGCTCCCGCTCGGTCACGTCGAAGAAGGTGCAGGGCGACTCGTGGGTGCCGTGCTGGGCGATGAGCATCGAGGTGCCGAGGACGCGACCCCGGGCGGGATCCTCGAGCACGAAGACGTAGGTGCGCTCGAGCGCGGGCAGCTGCCCGGCGAAGCTCAGGCGGCTGCGCCGGAGGATGTCGGCGAGCGCCCGGTCGTCGAGGGGCAGGTTCACCGAGTTGAGCTCCCGGGCGAGGGCTCTCAGAGCTCCGCGGTCGGTTCGCTGGGCGTCGCGCAGGAGGAGCATGGCGGAGGGCCGGTCTAGCACGCGCCGCCCTCGACTGTCATGGCGCCGCCGACCTCCTGGCCCGCCGTCGCCCCGCCCCAAAGGGCTCGGCCGAGGGCGGTTGCCAGCGCGCCCTTTCGCGTGCGATGCCACCCCCTCATGCGAGCGGTGGTGCAGCGGGTGGGGCGGGCCGAGGTGCGGGTCGAGGGGCGGGTGACCGGCGCCATCGAGAAGGGCCTGCTCGTCCTCCTCGGGGTGGCCGAGGGCGACGGGGAGGAGGAGGCGCGCTACCTCGCCGACAAGGTGGCGGCGCTGCGCGTCTTCGAGGACCGAAGCGGCAAGATGAACCTCGCCCTGGCGGAGGTGGGAGGGGCGGTGCTGGTGGTCTCCCAGTTCACCCTGCTCGGCGACCTGCGGCGCGGCCACCGGCCGAGCTTCACCGCTGCCGCCCCGCCCGAGCGGGCGAACGCGCTGTACGAACGCGTGTGCGCGCTCCTGCGCGAGAAGGGCCTCCTCGTGGCGACCGGGGTCTTCCGGGCGCAGATGGAGGTGGAGCTCTTGAACGACGGTCCGGTCACCGTGCTCCTCGACTCGAGCCGCCTCTTCTAGAGAGGGGGAGGACCATGAAGGACTGCCTCTTCTGCAGGATCGTGGCGAAGGAGCTCCCGTCCCGGGTGGTGCACGAGGACGAGGACACCTTCGCCTTCGAGGACGTGAACCCGCAGGCGCCCACCCACGTGCTCTTCGTGCCGAGGCGCCACCTCGCCACCCTCAACGACCTCTCTCCCGGCGACGACGCCCTGCTCGGCAAGCTCGTGCGCCTGGCGGCCGGCGTGGCCCGTGCCCGGGGCTTCGCCGAGGCGGGTTACCGGACCGTGATGAACTGCAACCGGGCCGCCGGCCAGAGCGTCTTCCACCTCCACCTGCACCTCCTCGGGGGACGCGGTTTCCGCTGGCCGCCGGGCTAGGGCGAAGGGGGACGGGGCGAGGTCCGGTGGACGGCCCCGGCAGCCGCCCTCTATACTGGCGTGCTTTAGCATGCGCGGCATCCGGGGTGCGACCCAGATCGAGTCGAACACCGTCCAGGCCATGGAGGACG
>DATJVF010000418.1:0-4776 GCA_035501995.1 Anaeromyxobacteraceae bacterium | reverse complement strand
CACGCGCGCGAGCACGCTCGCCTTGGTCTGCTTGCCGTGCACGTCGCTGTCGAAGGCCACCGCCGGCGCGATGCCGCAGGCGCCCACGCAGCGCGCCACCACCACCGAGAGCTGCCCGTCCCGGGTGGTCTCGCCGGGCTTCACGTCGTAGGCCTTGCGCAGCCCGTCCAGGATCTCGGAGGCCCCCTTCACGTAGCAGGCCGTTCCGAGGCACACGGTGCAGGTGTGGGCGCCCTTCGGCTTCAGGGTGAAGAAGTTGTAGAAGGTGGCGACCCCGTAGACCCGGCTCAAGGGCGCCTTCAGGGCCCGCCCGACGTAGATGAGCACGTCGTCGGACAAAAACCCGAAGAGTTCCTGGGCCTGGTGAAGGATCTCGAGCAGCGCGTCCGACTCGAACTGGTGCCGCTTCATGGCGGCGTCGAGCATCTTGAAGCGCTTGTCGCCGCTCGGGTGCGCTCGCGGATCGGGCTTCACGACTGGGGCCTGCTGCGCCATGGTCTCCATGCGTACCCCCGTGGATCGGGCCGCGGACACAATCCGGCGTGCCGACTCAACTACCCCATTTAGCGCCATCCGGATAGGTCATCGTCCGCCACACCCCCAAGGCGGGTACCCGGGCGAGCGGGCGAACGAAGGGCCTCTTGGGCGCGTCTTCCGGCTGGCGCCGCCATGGGGGCGCCCTTAGCTACGAGGTCGCATGCGCACGAAGACCTCGCTCGCCCTCCTCGCCCTCCTCGCCCTCGCCTCCGGCCGGGCCCGGGCCGACGACCTCACCACCGGCTCCGGCACGGGCCGGAACGCGGCCACCCCGCCCGCGACGAAGAGCGACGGCCCTGCCTACGAGCTCGCCCATCTCCCGGCGAAGGACCTCCCGCTCACCCCCCCGCACGGCATGCTCGGGGCGCCGGGCGGTGGCGGGGACGCGGAGGGCCCCACGCGCCTGGGCGCCCACTCGGAGAGCCCCGCCGTGCCGAGCTACGGCGAGGAGGTGTCGGAGCCCGACCGGTGGCGCTCGGGCGACCTCGCGCGGAGCCCTTCCTCGGCCGACGTCCGGGCGGCCCGCCAGGAGCAGGCTCCCGACCTCGAGTGGGCGAGCGGCTCCGAGAGCCCGGCCAAGGGCCAGAAGTAGGCCGCCCCGGCCCGCCGCCTCAGGGCGGCTCGGGCGCCTGGGCGGGAGGCCCGGGCTCCGGGCCCTCGGCGATGAGGACCACCGGCATGGCGCGACGGCGCCCAGGGCTCCACTGGAGGAGCTCGGCTTCGGCGCCGCGGACCCGCAGGAAGGTGTACTGGATGCGCTCGCGCGGCAAGAGGACGTCGTGGGTGAAGACCGCCACCCAGGTGCCGGTGTTGAAGTACCAACCCTGGCCGGCCGGGCGGGCGATGGGGCTCACCACCTCGTCGTGGGTGTGGCCGAAGGCGACGATGGGCACGTCGACGAGCGCGGCGATCCGCTCGGCGGCCGCCCTGAGCGGCCTGGGCGGCTCGTCGTCGGGGACCCGCAGGGCCGCCGCCACCAGGGCCACCGCGATGAGGGCCCCGAAGACGAGGTAGAGCACGAGCGAGAGCAGCGCCTTCAGCCCGAACCCGAAGTTCAAGACGTCGATGGCGTGCGAGGCGGCGGTGAGCAGCGCGAGCGCCGCCACCGTGGCGACGGCCGCCCCGGCGGTGAGCTTGACGGCCTGGCGCACGAAGCCGCTCACCGCCCGTGCCGCGTCGGCGCCGCGCGCCTTCAGGGCGTCGATGGCGCGCAGGCGGTCGCCGAGCCCGGAGGTCCGGGCCAGCGCGTCGAGCTCGGCGGCCTGGGCCGCCTCGGCCGCGTGCTGCCAGCCGGCCTCGGGGGGCTGGGCGAGGCGCCGCAGGAGCTGCAGCAGGAACCGCCCCTGGCTGCGCGCCACCCGGAGGAGCAGCCGCGGCTCGTTGGCGAGCAGGAAGCGGAAGTAGCGGTAGTTGGCGCGGCTCGAGGGGACGATGAAGGTGAGCGGCCCGAAGGCGTTGTAGAGGTAGCGCTGGAAGAAGTTGCCGAGCGGCATGTCGCGCATCGCCACCTGGGCCACCGCCGGCGACTCGGCCAGCAGGCCGCGCAGGGGGAAGCGGAAGGCGTTCTCCGGGTCGTACTGGCAGCCGTGCTCGATCCAGATCCGCCCCGGCTCGTGGAAGAACCAGGGGCGGAAGCTGAGGCGCGAGAGGTCCCCCGAGAGGCTCCGGCGCACGAGGGAGGCCTGGAGGGCGCGCCGCACCTCCTCCTGCACCGCCGGCCACTGCAGCTCGAGGTCGTGGTTGCCGCAGAGGTGCATCACTTCCCCTCCGAGCGCCAGCACGTCGGCCAGCGCCTCCACGAACACCGGATGCCCGGCGAGGACGTCGGCCACCATCCGGGCCGCCACCGCCGGCGTCACCGGCGGGCCGAAGCGGCGCTCGAGGCCATGGGCCCCGGGCGGCACCTCCGGCTCGATGCGCAACAGGTCGAAGATGTCCCCGTTCAAGACGAGCAGCAGGGGAGCGCCGCGGGCGGTCGATTCCTCGAGCGCCCAGCTGCAGAAGGCGCGGAAGTCCTCGTCGTAGAAGAAGGCCTCCAGACGGTGGTAGCGCCGGCTGGCCGGGTCGAGCCCGCGCCCGAGGTGCAGGTCGGAAACCACGTAGAGGTCGCGCGGCGCGGTCACCCTTCCTTCTTAGCAGACGGGATTCCCCGCGAGCCAACCCCGCCCCAGGCCTCGGTGCGGGGCGTCCCTGGGCCGGGCGGCAGCGGCCCTTTGCCCCGGCGGGGTGGGTGAGGTGAACCTCGCTCCGGCCCCGGCGCTTGACGCAGGCCCGGGGCCACCGACAATAGCGGCGGGCTTGCCGCGGGCGGGCCTTGACCGAGGGGCGATCACCTGATCCGGCGCGTCACTCACATCTTCGGGGAGGCGGCGTCCTTCCTCGAGCGGCGGCGGGCGGACTACGGTGATGTCGCCCTGCTGGTGGGGCTCGGGGCTCTCATCTACGGGCTCACCCACCTCGCCCGCGAGTGGACCGGTGAGCTGCGCCCGGCGGTCGAGATCGACCTCTCGCTCGCCGCCCTCCCGGTGTACGCCCTGCTCTCCTTGTCGCGCGGCCTCGCCGCCTACCTGCTCTCGCTCCTCTTCACCATCGGCTACGGCTACTGGGCCGCCAAGGATCGGCTGGCGGAGCGCCTGCTCATCCCGGCCCTCGACATCCTGCAGAGCATCCCGGTGCTCGGCTTCATGCCCGGGCTCGTCCTGGGCCTGGTGGCGGCCTTCCCCAAGAGCAACGTGGGGCTCGAGCTGGCCTCCGTGATCATGATCTTCACCGGCCAGGCCTGGAACATGACCTTCAGCTTCTACCGCTCCCTGCGCTCGGTGCCCAAGGACCTCGAAGAGGTGGCGACGCTCTCCCGCTTCGGCGCCTGGCAGCGCCTGTGGCGGGTGGAGCTCCCCTTCAGCGCCATCGGGCTCGTCTGGAACAGCATGATGAGCATGGCCGGCGGCTGGTTCTTCCTCATGGTCACCGAGGCCTTCGTGCTCGGCGACAGGGACTTCAGGCTCCCCGGCCTCGGCTCCTACATGAGCGTGGCGGTGGCGCGGGGCGACGCGGGCGCCATGCTGGCGGCGGTGGTGGCCATGGCGATCATGATCGTGGCGCTCGACCAGCTCCTCTGGCGGCCGGTGGTGGTGTGGACGCAGAAGTTCCGGGTCGAGGAGAGCGGGCAGGCCGAGGCCATGGAATCCTGGTTCCTCGACTTCCTCCGCCGCTCGCGCCTGCTCAGGAGGGGCTCGGGCGCCCTCCGGCAGCTCGGCGCGCGCCTCTCCCGCCCGCGGCGGCCAAGGGAACCTCGCCCGCGCGAGGGCCCGGTGCCGCGGGGGAACGGGCGGCGCCTCTTCTCGGGCGCGCTCTTCGTGGCCTTGCTGGCGCTGGCCGGCTACGGGGCGGTGGGCCTCGTGCGCCTGCTCGCCGGGCTCGCGGCGGCCGACTGGGGGACGATCGGTGGGTCGGCCGCGCTCACCTTGCTGCGCGTGCTCGTCTCGACCGCGGTCGGCACGCTGTGGACCTTGCCGGCCGGGCTCGCCATCGGGCTCTCCCCGCGCCTGTCCCGCCTCCTGCAGCCGGTGGTACAGGTGGTGGCCTCCTTCCCGGCGCCCATGCTGTTCCCGGCGGTGGTGGCGGCCCTCGCCTTCTTCCACGTCGGGCTCGGGGCGGGCTCGATCCTGCTCATGCTGCTCGGCACCCAGTGGTACATCCTCTTCAACGTGGTGGCGGGCGCGGTCGCCATCCCGGCCGACCTGCGCGAGGCGGCCCGCCTCTACCGCCTCGGGCCCCTGCAGCGTTTCCGGGTGCTGTACTTCCCGGCGGTCTTCCCCTACCTCGTGACCGGCTGGGTGACCGCGGCCGGCGGCGCCTGGAACGCCAGCATCGTCTCGGAGTACGTGAGCTTCCGCGGGCAGGTGCTCACCACCACCGGCCTCGGGGCGCGCATCGGGATCGCCGCCGCCAGCGGCCGGTTCGCCGACCTGGCGGCCTCCATCGCCGTCATGGCGCTCCTGGTGGTGGCCTTCAACCGCCTGGTCTGGCGCCGGCTGCAGCGCCTCTCCGAGGAGCGCTTCTCCCTCACCCGCTAGCGAGGCTCGCCATGCCCGCAAGACCCGCCCCGATGGACGCCCCGGACGCCCTCTGCGAGCTGCGGGAGGTCGACAAGGAGTTCACCCAGACGAACGGCGCCCCCTTGCGCGTGCTCGAGGCCATCTCGCTCGCCATCCGGCCCAAGGAGGTGGTGGCGCTGCT
>DATJVF010000417.1:0-2610 GCA_035501995.1 Anaeromyxobacteraceae bacterium | reverse complement strand
CTCCTCCTTCGTTCGGGCTACGCTTCGATCCGCGAGGTGATGGAGCTCCTCGAGGAGCAGGGGCTCCTGCCCGAGATCGAGCAGGTCCCCCCGCGCCGTCCCGAGGAGCAAGCTCACCCGCTCTGGAACCTCTACGTGCCCGAGGAGCAGGCCAAGGCCGCCGGCGACTTCTTGCGCCGCGACTGGGCGGAGCTGCTCGGCGATCCGGTGGCCGCGCGCGCCGCCGAGCGCGGGATGCAGGGGGTGGACCTCGACGCCGGCGGCGAGATCGAGTGCCCGGCCTGCGGCCACCGCTTCGTGGCGAGCGCGGCGCAGGCGGAGTGCCCGGACTGCGGCCTCTCCCTGGGCGCTCCGGCCGAGGCGGCGCCGGACGAGGGCGAGCAGAACTCCTGACAGGCGGGGCGCGCCTCGCGGCGAACTCGAGTGCCGGTGCCCCTGCGGTCCCGGCCCTGAATTCACCTAGAGGAACATAGCCGCGTCGGCCGCCTCCTCGGCCCCGGCACCTCGGTCCCGCGCTCGAAGGGCCCCGCTCGAGGGCCCGCTGAATACCTTCCTCGCCTCTCCCGTCTCTCGGGCGTGAACGACGAGCTTGACGGCCAAGGCCCTCAAGCCAAACACGCAAGGAGAACACCATGACGAAGCTCACCTCGAGGCTCGTGACCGGCATCGCCCTCCTCGGTCTCGCCGCCCCGGTTCTCGCCACCACCCCCTCGACCTCCGGCGCGACGCCCCAGGCCAAGGTGGCGGTCCGCCACCACCACAAGCGCGTGGCGGCCGCCGACGAGAGCAAGGACCAGAAGGAGGGGGCGAAGGTCGAGAAGAAGGCCTCCGGGAACGCGGCCACCAAGAGCGCGCCCAAGGCCGAGACCAAGGCCGCCCCGGCGGCGAGCAGCGTCCCCGCCGCGGCCCCGGCGCCCGCAGCCACGCCGGCCAAGTAGCGACGCTCGGTCCGGGAGGGGCCGAGGTCGATCCTCGGCCCCTCCACCCCGCGACGGGGCGGCTCTGACGGGCTCTCCCCCGTTCCGCGCTCGCGCCGGCACGGCCGGAAGGCTAGCCTGCCGGCATGTCCAAGCCCCGGCGAGCGCTCTTGCCCCTCCTCGCCCTGCCGCTCGGCGTCGCCGCGGCGACCTTCTCGGTCGGCGCCCCCTCCATCGGGCCCGACGGGGCGATCCCCACCGACCACACCTGCCAGGGCCTGAACCGCTCGCCGGCGCTCCGCTTCGCGGCCGCGCCACCCGAAGCCAGGAGCCTGGCGCTCCTCGTGGAGGACCCGGACGCCCACTTCCCCGAACGGCCACCGGTGCGCTTCGTGCACTGGGTCCTCTACGACCTGCCGCCCTCCTGTCCGGGGCTGCCCGAGGGCGTCCTCGCCGAGGAGCTTCCGGCCGGCGCACGCCAGGGGCTGAACGACAAGGGCCAGGAGGGTTACTTCGGGCCCTGCCCGGAAGAGGGCCGCCACCGCTACCACCTCCACCTCTACGCGCTCGACCGGCGCCTCGGCGAGGGCGCCCCGCTCTCCGGCGGCGGGCTCCGGCGGGCGATGGAGGGCCATGTCCTCGCCGAGGCCGAGCTCGTCCTCTCCTACGAGCGGCAGAGCCGATTCATGGCCCGCTTGAGGCGGCTCTTCGGGCGCTGATGCCGGGGCGCGGCGGGCGAGCGGGACCGAGTGTTCACCGAGAGGGCGGCGGTGCGACCCACAGCGCACCCTGCCCGGCGAGGGCGGGTGCGGTGCCGCCGCGGACCGCCGCCAGCTCCTCGGCCTTCGCCCGGGCCAGGGCCTCGAGGAGCCTCTCCGGCTCCCCGGAGGCGAGGCGCGGGTCGTCGAGCGAGGCGAGGGCCCGGGCGGCCGGCACGAGCTCCTCGGGGGCGATGGGCGAGGGGGCGAAAGCGCGCCCGAGACGTTCGTTGGCGAGCGCGGTGAGGTACAGGGTGGCGAGCCTCGGGGCGAGCGGGCCATCGGCCTCGAGCGCGAGGCCGAGCCGCCGGGCGAGCGCGCAGAGCCCCTCGGCGAGCGAGAGCGCCTCGAGGGTCCGCGCCACCTCGGCCCTTCCGCCGAAGGGCCGGGGTTCGAAGGCCCCCGCCGCGGCCCGGCCCCAGCCCTCGCGCGGCGACTCGAGCCCGGGGAAGTAGAGCGGCCGGCGCCGGACCAGCGCCGCCAGCGCCTCGCCGAGCGGCGGATCGAGGAGCGGGGCCGCGGGCGAGCCCGCCCCCCCGGAGCGGAACAGGCGCTCGGCGCGCCACTTGAGGGCCAAGACCTCCCCGAAGCCGCGCTGGAAGAGCGCCTTCACGCCGGTCCGGGCGAGGACCTCGAGGGCGCGCTCCTCTTCGCCACCCGAGGCCGCCTCCAGGCCCATCTCGATGAAGCTGCGGCTCGCCTCGACGGCCCGCCGCACCGCCTCGAGGTCGCCGAGGTCGACGGCCTCGGCCACCAGCACCGCGTTGGCGGCGGTGACGAGCTCGAGCTCGAGGTGGTCGCGCTCGTCCTCGCCGAGGCGCGCCGCCGCGCGGGAGAGTGGCGAGCCCTCCCCGAGGCGCTGGAGGAAGAAGCCGCGCGGCCGCGCGGGCACCCCGCCCGGAGCGTCGGTCGCGCCGGCCTTCGGCCGGGCGAAC
>DATJVF010000416.1:0-6378 GCA_035501995.1 Anaeromyxobacteraceae bacterium | reverse complement strand
CTCGGCGCTCGGCGCGCAGCGTGACGCCGCCCTGCGCCAGGCGAGCCGCCTCGAGGGCCTCGACTCCGACGTGTCCCTCTCGAGCCGCGATGAGACCAGGGCCGGGGCCGAGGGGCTCTCGGAGCAGACGCGGGCAGCGCTGGCCCAGGCCGAGGCGAGCGCCGGCCAGGTGCGCGCGGCGGCCGCCGGCGTGCGGGCCTCGAGCGCCCAGGCGAGCGCGGCGCTCGCCGAGGCCCGGGCCGCCGAGGCCAGCGTGGCGCGGGCCCAGATCCTGGTCGACGACTGCCGCCTCCTCGCCCCCCGCACCGCGGTGGTCGACGACCTGCCGCACGAGGTGGGCGAGCTCGTGGGGGCCGGCCAGGTCCTGGTGAAGCTCGTCGACCTCGCGGAGGTGAAGGCCACCTTCTACCTGCCGAATGCCGAGCTCGCGGCGGCGAGGCCGGGTGACAAGGCCACCGTGGTGGCCGACGCCTGGCCCGGCGAGCGCTTCTCGGGTGTGGTGCGGACCGTCTCGGCCAGGGCCGAGTTCACGCCTCGCAACATACAGACCCGCACCGACCGCGACCGGCTGGTCTACCCGGTGGAGGTCTGGCTCGAGAACCCGGAGGGCAAGCTCCGGCCCGGCATGCCGGTGCAGGTCGAGCTCGCGGGGGCGCGCCGGTGACGGCGGCGCTCGAGGCGCGGGCCCTCGAGAAGCGCTTCCATGGGGCGGTGGCGCTCCGGGGCCTCAGCTTCGCGGTCGCCGCGGGCGAGCTCTACGGTCTCGTCGGTCCCGACGGGGCGGGCAAGACCACCGCGCTGCGCGCCCTGGCCGGGCTCCTCGTGCCGGACGGCGGCGAGGCGCGGGTGCTCGGGCTGGATCCGCGCCGCGGCGGCGCGGCCCGCGAGGCGCTCGGGCTCATGCCCCAGCAGTACAGCCTGTACCGCGATCTCACCGTGTCCGAGAACCTGCGCTTCTTCGCGCGGCTCTACGTCCTGCCGCGCCGGACCTTCGAGGAGCGGGCGGCGAGGCTCCTCGCCATCACCAGGCTCGAGCGCTTCGCCGACCGCCGTGCCGAGGCGCTCTCGGGAGGGATGTACAAGAAGCTGGCGCTGGCCTGCGCACTCCTGCACGAGCCGCGCGTGCTGGTCCTCGACGAGCCGACGAACGGGGTCGACCCGGTCTCGCGGCGCGAGCTGTGGGCGCTCCTGCACGAGTTCGTGGAGTCCGGGATGGCGGTGCTCGTCTCGACGCCCTACATGGACGAGGCGGAGCGCTGCGCGCGGGTGGGCCTCATCCACGGCGGGCGCCTCATCCTCGAGGGCCCGCCGCGGGCGCTCCTGGCGGCCTTCGACCTCGAGACCTACGAGGTGGTAGGGGGCGATCGGGACCGGGTGGAGGCGGCGCTCCTTTCGAGCCGCGAGGTGCAGGCCCTCTCGCCGGCCGGCTCCCGGCTGCGCGTCGACGCCGTGCCGGGCGGCCGGGCGCGCCTCGAGGCGCTCCTCGCCCCGCTCGAGGCCAGCCTCAAGCGGGTGGCCCCCACCTTCGAGGACCTGTTCCTCTCCCGCGTCGGAGCCGCCACCCTCGGCGAGCCGGGGAGGGACGGGGCGTGAGCATCCCCACCATCGTGGCCGAGCACCTCACCCGCCGCTTCGGCGTGTTCAAGGCGGTCGACGACGTCGGCTTCGAGGTCGAGAAGGGCGAGATCTTCGGCTACCTCGGCGCCAACGGGGCCGGGAAGTCGACCACCATCCGCATGCTGACCGGGCTGCTCGCCCCGAGCTCCGGGAGCGCCCGGGTCGCCGGGCACGACGTGGCGAGGGCGCCGCGGCAGGTCAAGGCCGCCATCGGATACATGTCGCAGAAGTTCTCGCTCTACCTCGACCTCCCGGTGGCCGAGAACCTGCTCTTCTTCGGGGCCGCCTACGGGCTCGCGGGGAGGGAGCTCGACGCGCGCGCCGCCGAGGTGCTGGCGCTGACCGGCCTCGCCGGCGCGGAGCGCGCCCTCACCTCCGCCCTGCCGGGCGGCCTCCGCCAGCGCCTGGCCCTCGCCTGCGCGGTGCTGCACCGGCCGGCCATCCTCTTCCTCGACGAGCCCACCGCCGGCGTGGACCCGGTGGCGCGTCGCGCCTTCTGGCGCCTCATCCGCGACCTCGCCCGGGGGGGGACGACCGTGTTCATCACCACCCACTACCTGGACGAGGCCGAGTACTGCCGGCGGGTCGGACTCATGGTGGATGGGCGGCTGGTGGCGCTCGACACCCCCGAGGCCCTGAAGGCGCGCTTCGTCCCCGGGCGGGTGGTGCTGGTCCGCGGGCGGGGGCTCCTCGCCGCCGCCGCCGCCCTGCGCGGCCGGCCGGGCGTCCTGGCGGTGGAGGGTTTCGGCGCCGGGCTGCACGTGCGGGTGGCAGAGGACGGCCCCGCGCCGGCGCAGCTGGTGGAGGCCCTCGGCGGGGCCGGGGCGAGGGGGCTCGAGGCGGAGGAGGGGGAGGCCTCGCTCGAGGACGTGTTCCTGGCGGTGGTGGGGCAGGCGGCCCCTCCCGAGGCGAAGGGGGGGACGCCGTGACGGAGCGCCTGCGCCGGTTCGCCGTCCGGGCGCTGGCCATGTCGGCCAAGGAGGTCCTCCACATCCGGCGCGACCCGCGCACCCTCTTCCTGGCGCTCGTCATGCCACCCCTCATGCTGGTGCTCTTCGGCTACGGGGTCTCCTTCGACCTCGACCGCATCCCGCTGGCGGTGGCCGACGGCGACAAGACGCCCCTCTCGCGCGCCCTCACCGAGGCCTTCGCCGAGTCGGGCGAGTTCGAGGTGGTGGCGAGGACGGCGCCGGAGGCGACCGAGGCCCTCTTCCGGCGGCGTGCCGCCTGGGCCACGCTCGTCCTGCGCCCCGGCTACGGGCGCCACCTCGCGCGGGGCGAGCGAGGGGAGGCTGAGCTCCTCGTCGACGGGGCCGACGCCGCCAGCGCCAACCAGGTCCTGCAGAAGGCCGACGCCATCGCCGACGCCGAGACGCGCCGAGAGCTCGAACGGGCCGGCCACTCGGGCGCACCGCCCCTCGAGGCCCGCACCTGGATCCGCTACAACCCCGCGGGCCGCTCGGCCATCTTCCTCGTTCCCGGCCTCACCGCCTACCTCATGGCCCTGGTGGCGGTGCTCCTCACCGCGCTCACCGTGGCCTCGGAGTGGGAGCGCGGCTCGATGGAGCAGCTCTTCGCCACCCCCGTCGGGCGCCTGGAGATCGTGCTCGGCAAGCTCCTCCCCTACCTCGTCCTCGGCGCGCTCCTCTTGCTCCAGGTGGTCGCGGTGGGGGCCTTCGCCTTCGGGGTGCCCATCCGCGGGAGCCTGGCGCTCCTGTTCGCCCTCGGGCTCCTCTTCCTCGTCGGCATGCTGGGGCAGGGCCTCCTCGTCTCGGTCCTGGCGAAAAACCAGCTCGTCGCCACCCAGGCCGGGCTCCTCTCCTCGCTCCTGCCGTCGATGCTCCTCTCCGGGATGCTCTTCCCCATCGAGAACATGCCGGGGGTGCTGCGGGTCATCTCGGCGGTCATCCCGGCGCGCTACTTCGTCCACGGCCTGCGCGGCGTGCTCCTCAAGGGGAGCGGGCTCGCGCTCCTCTGGCCCGACCTCGTCGCGCTCGCGCTCTTCGCCGCCGCGATCCTGGCCGTCGCCACCGCGCGCTTCGAGCGGAGGGTGGCGTGAGCGCCGCCCCGGGCGGGCGGGCCCGGAGCCGCATCCAGTTCCTGGCGGTGGTGCGCAAGGAGACGCTGCAGACCCTGCGCGACCGGCGCATGATGTTCATGCTGGTGATGGCGCCGCTCATCCAGACCGTGCTGTTCGGCTACGCGGTGGACTTCGACGTCGACCGGGTGCCGACGGCCATCGCCGACCTGGACCGGAGCCCGGCCAGCCGGGAGCTCTCGCGGCGCCTCCTCGCCGACGGGACGCTCCTGCGCGCCGGGCGGGAGGAGAGCGGCGCGCGGGCGGATGCCCTCCTCGACGAGGGCCGCGCGGCGGTGGCGCTCATCCTGCCGCCGCGCCTGGGGGGCGACCGGGCGGCCGGCCGGGCTCGCTCGGTGGAGGTGGTGATCGACGGCACCGACCCCCTGCGGTCCGCCACCGCCGCCAGCGCGGCGGGCCGCTTCTTCGGCGCCCTGGGCGAGGAGGAGCGCCGGGCGGCCGCGGGCGGGCGCGGCGAGAGGCTGGAGGTGGAGGTGACGCCGCGGGTGCTCTACAACCCGAGGCTCAAGAGCGCGGTCTACACGGTGCCGGGCATCCTCGCCATGCTGCTCGTGGTGGTGACGACCATCGTCACCGCCATGGGGCTCGCCCGCGAGCGCGAGGTCGGGACGCTCGAGCAGGTGATGGTGACGCCGGTGCCGCCCTTCGTCCTCCTGGCGGGGAAGATGGCCCCCTACCTCGTGATCGGGCTCTTCGATCTCCTGCTGGCCCTCGTCGCCATGACCACCCTCTTCGCGGTGCCGGTGCGCGGCCCGCTCCTGGTCCTCGTCCTCGGCACCCTGCTCTACCTGTGCTCCACCCTGGGGGTGGGGCTCCTCATCTCGACCATGAGCTCGACCCAGCAGCAGAGCTTCCTGGGCGGGTTCCTCTTCGTGCTCCCGGCGGTGCTGCTCTCGGGCGTCATGACCCCCATCCACAGCATGCCGGGGTGGCTGCGGGCGGCCACCTGGCTCAACCCGCTGCGCTTCTTCGCGGAGCTCGTGCGGGGGGTGCTGCTGCGCGGCGCCGGGTTCCGCGACCTGTGGGTGGAGCTCGTCGCCCTCGCGCTCTACGGGCCTCTCATCCTGGCCCTCGCCACCCTGCGCTTCAGGCGAAGGCTCTCCTGAGGCGGGTGCGCGGGCCCGCGCGCCGCTCACCCGGGGCGGAGGACCCCGCGCCGCCGCGCCACCGCGGCGAACGCCCGGACCGCGCGCTCGAGGTCCTCCGGCGCGTGCGCGGCCGACAGCTGGACCCGGATGCGCGCCTCGCCGCGCGGGACCACCGGATAGCTGAAGCCCACCGCGTAGACCCCCTCGGCGAAGAGATCCTGCGCGAACTCCACCGCCAGCCGGGCGTCGCCCAGCATGACCGGGACGATGGGGTGGATCCCCTCCTTCACGGTGAAGCCCCGGGCGGCCATCTGTTCCCGGAAGGTGCGGGCGTTCTCCATCAGCCGGTCGCGCAGGGCCGTCGAGCCCTCGACGAGGTCGAGGGCGGCGAGGCTCCCCCCCGCGATGGCCGGGGCGAGCGTGTTGGAGAAGAGGTAAGGGCGGGCGCGCTGGCGGAGCAGCTCCACCACCTCGCGCCGCGAGGCCACGAAGCCGCCCGCCGCCCCCCCGAGCGCCTTGCCGAGGGTGGAGGTGAGGATGTCGACCCGCCCCTCGACCCCGAAGTGCTCGGCGGTGCCGCGGCCGTGGCGGCCGAGAAAGCCCGAGGCGTGCGAGTCGTCGACGAGCAGGAGCGCCCGGTGCCGTTCGCACAGCTCGCAGATCCGATCCAGGGGCGCGAGGTGGCCGTCCATCGAGAAGGCGCCGTCGGTCGCCACCAGGACGAGCCTCGCCCCGGCGGCGCGGGCCTCGACGAGCCGCTCCTCGAGCTCCGGGACCTCGCCGCTCGCGTAGCGGTAGCGCCGCGCCTTGCAGAGCCTGATCCCGTCGATGAGCGAGGCGTGGTTGAGCGCGTCGGAGACGACGGCGTCCTCCTCCCCGAGCAGGGCCTCGAAGACCCCGCCGTTGGCGTCGAAGCAGGAGCCGAAGAGGATGGCGTCCTCGTATCCGAAGAAGCCCGCCAGGCGCGCCTCCAGCCGCCGGTGCAGGTCCTGCGTGCCGCAGATGAAGCGCACCGAGGACAGCCCGAAGCCGCGTGCCTCGAGAGCCTCCCGGGCCCCGCGGAGCACCGCGGGATGCGAGGAGAGGCCGAGGTAGTTGTTGGCGCAGAAGTTCAGCACCTCGCGCCCGCCCACCCGGATCCGGACCCCCTGCGGAGACTCGAGGGCCCGCTCCTCCTTGGTGGTCCCGGCGGCTCGGATCTGCTCGAGCGCCGCCTGGAAGGTGGCCTGGGCCTGCTCGTACATGGCGTCCTCCGGTCGAGGCCTCGTCGAGAGCGGGGCGTCTCGGGAAGTCTACTCGACGAGGCCGGCGCCGGCCGGCTCATCCGGGCCGAGGGCCCCTCGCGCACGAGATCGCCCTGGTGTACGAATGCGCCATGGGAGTGCACCCGTCCCAGGGCGGCCCGCCCGCCCCGCTCGCCCCCGCGCGCTCGCCTGCCGCGGGCGACCCTCCCTCGAGGCGGGCGGCGGCCCGGCGCGCTCTCGCGCTCCCCGACGCCTCGCTCCTCGCCGCCTGCGACGAGGCCTTCTTCGTGGCGAGTGGCCCGGGCGGGCAGCACCGGAACAAGACCCAGAG
>DATJVF010000415.1:0-5344 GCA_035501995.1 Anaeromyxobacteraceae bacterium | reverse complement strand
CCGGCTCACCGACGGCAAGGGGGTGGACGTGGTGCTCGATCCCCTGGGCGGCGAGAGCTGGCGCAAGGGGTACCGGCTCCTGCGGCCCGCCGGGCGGCTCGTCGCCTACGGGTTCGCGAACCTGGCGAGCGGCGAGCGGCGCAGCGTCCCGCGCGCGCTGAGCGCGCTCGTGCGGGTACCCTTCTTCACGCCCATCGGCCTCATGAACGACAACCGCACGGTGGGCGGAATCAACCTCGGGCACCTGTGGGGCGAACCCGAGCTCCTCTCGGCCGAGCTCGCGGCGCTCCTCGAGCTCTACGGGCGCGGGGCCATCCGACCACGGGTCGACCGGGTCTTCCGCTTCGAGGAGGTGGCGGACGCGCACCGCCACCTGCACGCCCGCAAGAACACCGGGAAGGTGGTGCTCAACCCGTAGGCCGGCGCGCGGCCGGGCGGCGCTCGCGGGCGGGGAGGCTCGACTTGAGGACCGCGTGGGCCTCGCGCAGCATGGCCGCGGTGGTGGCCCAGGAGACGCAGGGATCCGTCACCGAGCATCCGTAGCGGAGCTGCGACAGGTCCTGCGGGATGGGCTGGTTGCCCTCCTCGAGGAAGCTCTCCACCATGAGGCCCACCACCGAGCGGTTGCCGTCGCGCACCTGGTGCACGACGTCCCGCATGACGAGCGGCTGCAGCTCGGCCTTCTTCCAGGAGTTGGCGTGTGAGCAGTCCACCACGATGTTCTTGGGCAGCCCGGCCTGGGTGAGCGCCTGCTCGGCGAGCGAGATCGAGACGATGTCGAAGTTCGGCCGCCCGCCGCCGCCGCGCAAGACGAGGTGGCCGTGGGGGTTGCCGCGCGTCCTCACGATGGCGGTGCGCCCCTCTTCGTTGATGCCCAGGAAGGCATGCGGGCGCGCGGCGGAGAGGATGGCGTTCACCGCCGCCTCGACGTCCCCGTCGGTGCTGTTCTTGAACCCGACCGGGGTGGAGAGGCCGGAGGACATCTCGCGGTGGGTCTGCGACTCGGAGGTGCGGGCGCCGATGGCGGTCCAGGTGACGAGGTCGCCGTAGTACTGGGGCCCGATGGGGTCGAGGGCCTCGGTGCCCGCCGGGACCCCGAGGGCGTTCACGTCGAGCAGGAAGCGGCGCGCCTTCTCCATGCCCTCGTCCACGCGGAAGGAGTCGTCCATGCGCGGGTCGTTGATGAGCCCCTTCCAGCCGAGGGAGGTGCGCGGCTTCTCGAAGTAGACCCGCATGATGAGGTGCAGGGTCTCCTTGAGCTCGAGGGCGAGCTCCTTCAGGCGCCGCGCATAGTCGAGCCCGGCCACCGGGTCGTGAATCGAGCAGGGGCCCACCACCACGAAGAGCCGCTGGTCGCGACCCTCGAGGATCGCCTCCAGGGCCTGGCGGCCGCGAACCACCGACTGGGCGGCTTCCTCGGTGAGCGGCAGGCGCATTTTCACTTCGGCGGGCGCCGGCATGAGGTCGAAGGCCGCGACGTTCAGGTTCTCGGTGCGCTGCATGTACCCTTTCCGGAGAAGAGGAAGGATCCATAGTATCGGCGGGCAGGCGGGCCTCCAAGGGGTCCAGGCTCGGACGCCAGCCGACCGGCCCGGCAGGGTGCCGGCCCGGCCCAGCGTCAGAGGCGGACCTCGCCGCGCAGCACCTCGACCACCTGCCCGCCCACCCGGACGTCGTGCACCCGGGCCCCGGACCTGGACGCGCGCACGTAGATGCGGCTCGGGCGGAGGGCCTCGCGGCCCTGCTCGATAGTGACCCGCTCGTCGGGGCGCGCCGCCCCGTGCGCCACCAGGTAAGCCGCGGCGCAGCCGGCGGCGGACCCGGTCGCCGGGTCCTCGCCGCCGTAGAACATCATGCGCGCCCGCAGCCGGACGGCGGGGTCGCGGGTGTCGCGGGTGACGAAGTAGAACGCGTCCACCCCGCTGCCCGAGAGGTAGGCGGCGACGCGGCTCACGTCGACCCGCAGGGCCGAGAGCGTCTCGAGCGAGCGCAGCGGCACGATGGTGAAGGGGATGCCGGTGGAGACGGTCTGCACCGGCAGGTCCTCCTCGAGCGCCTCTGGCGGAAGGCCGGCCGCCTCGGCCACTGCCGCGCGCTCGTGCACGCGCCCGAAGGCCGGTTCGACCTGGGTCATCTCCCCGAAGGCGGCCATCCCCTCGGCCGGATCGAAGCGGACCGGCACCTGGCCCACCTCGAGGTCGAGCACGACCTCCTCCGTCCCCGCCTCGCCGCGCAGCACGAAGGCGGTGCCGAGCGTCGGATGGCCGGCGAACGGCAGCTCCTCCCTCACCGTGAAGATGCGCACCCGCACGCCGCGCTCGCGCTCCTGTTCGGGGTCGCGCGGCACGACGAACGTGGTCTCGGAGAGGTTCATCTCCCGTGCGAGGGCCTGCATCTCCCCGCCCGAGAGGCCCCGCCCGTCGGTGAAGACCGCGAGCGGGTTGCCCGCCAGGGGCTCGGCGGTGAAGACGTCGACCTGGACGAACGGGAAGCGCCGCGTGCGGTGGGCCACGAGTCCTCCTTTTGGCCGGGGAGGAGGCCGCCGCGCGGAGCGCCTGCCACGATGGCGAACCGACGCCGCGGCACACGGATCCGTGCCGGCCGTCCGGCCGGGGTCCGGCCCGCGCCGGCCCGGTCGCTTCCCCGGGTGCGAGCTACGTGAGGGGGCGGCAGTGGGGCGCGCCCGCCGCCGCGTCCGCGCCGAGGTGCTCGAAGCGGTACTCGCGCCCACCGCGCTGGACGTGCCTCACCTCGCCCGCCTCGTCGAACAGCACCGGTAGGCCGGCGCGCCGCCACTCCTCCCGCGTACCTACGGTATTGAGGACGCGGGCGAGCGAGGGTGGGGTGGTGGGATCGTCGACGCCGGTCAGCCTCCAGAAGTCCGAAGGCTCCTCGGCGTGCGCGACAAAGCCCATGGCGACCTCCTCTGGAATGGTGCGACGCTACCGCAGCGAGCGCTGGAGGCAAGCGCCCTAACGAGGGCCTTGGGGGCCGCCGGCCCTGGGCCACCGTGCCAGGGTCCCGGCGCCCGTTCGTCCGCCGCTCCCTTCCGAGGAGGCCTTCGCCCCCTTCAGGCGGCTCGCGCCGAGCCGGGCAGCGGTGCGAGCAGGGCGGCGAAGAAGACGGAGAGGCCGACCACCAGATTGTTGAAGCGGGTCGCGTCGTTGTCCCGGAGGGCGAAGGCGGTGACGATCACGACCAGGGCGGCGAGCGCGTTCAGGTAACGCAGGCGGGGTCTCTGGGTCGCGGCGGCCGCCACGGCCGCGATGAGGAGGCCGGCGACCCAGGTCACCGCGCGGGGGCCCGGCGCGTGAGGCCAGCAGAAGGCCGAGGCGAGGAGCCACAGGCCGGCGTAGAGGCTGAGCAGGCGGGCGGGCAAGGCGGGTCGCCCTCGTAAGTCAAACCTAGGCACGCTCTCGCCCCGCGGGCAGGCCTCCCCTGCGAGGGCGCCCTTCCCCCGGTTCGGTGGTGCGCGAGCGAGGCGTTCGTGCTCTCCTCTACGCGTCGCGTCAACACGGAGGGCCTCCCGTGATCGACAAGAAGACGGCGAGCTTTGTCCAGGCGTTGTGCATGGGGCGGATCGAGGAGGAGATCCTCGTGCCCTACCCCGAGATGCGGTCGGCCGAGAAGGAGACGTTGCGGCAGGTCGTCGCCTCGGTGAACCAGCTGCTCGCCCCGCGAGCGAAGGAGTTCCGGGAGTGGGACCTCCGGGGGGAGATGCCGCGCGAGTTCCTCGAGGAGCTGAAGGCGTTTGGCCTGTTCGGCCTCGTCATCCCGGAGGAGTACGGCGGGCTCGGCTTCGGCGCCCTCGCGTACTCGCGCACGCTGCAGGAGATCGCGCGCCACGACGCCTCGGTGGCGCTCACGGTGGGCGCGCACAGCTCGATCGGCATGCGCGGGTTGCTCCTCTTCGGGACGCCCGAGCAGAAGCGGCGCTGGCTCCCCAGGCTGGCCCAGGGCGAGATGATCGCCGCCTTCTGCCTCACCGAGCCGTCGGCCGGCTCGGACGCCGCGGCCATCCGGACCACCGCGGTGCGGCGGGGAGAGCGATGGATCCTGAACGGCAACAAGCTCTGGATCACCAACGGCGGCATCGCCGACCTGTTCACGGTCTTCGCCAAAACCCCGGGGACGAGTTCCTCGGGGAAGGCCCACATCACGGCCTTCGTGGTGACGCGCGACATGCCCGGGGTCTCGGTGGGCCCGCACGAGGACAAGATGGGCATCCGCGCCTCGTCGACCACCACCGTGCACTTCGACGAGGTGGCGGTGCCGGACGACCACGTGCTCGGCGAGCCCGGGATGGGCTTCAAGGCCGCCATGCGCATCCTCAACGCCGGGCGCACCGGGCTCGGGGGTGGCTGCGTGGGCGCCATGAAGAAGCTCATCGGCCTCGCCGCGCGGCAGGCCAAGGAGCGCCGGCAGTTCGATCGCCCCATCGCCGAGTTCGGGCTCGTCCAGCAGAAGGTGGGCGAGATGGTGGTAGAGGCCTACGCCGCCGAGTCGGTGGTCGGGCTGGTGGCCGGCCTCATCGACCAGGGCTACCAGGACTACGCGGTGGAGGCCGCCATCTCCAAGGTGTTCGCCACCGAGTGCGCCTGGCGCGCGGCCGACGAGGCGCTCCAGCTGGCCGGCGGCAACGGCTTCATGCGCGAGTTCCCCTACGAGCGGGTGGTGCGCGACACCCGCATCAACCGCATCTTCGAGGGCACGAACGACATCCTGCGCCTGTTCATCGCCCTCACCGCCATGGACGACGTGGGCGCCCAGCTCGCCGAGCTGGCGGGGAGCCTCAAGGGCGCGCTCGCCGACCCCATCAAGGGCTTCGGGGTGCTCTCCGACTACGCCCGCAAGCACGCCGCCCTGCGGACCGGCCTCATGGGGGAGAAGCTCGCCTTCCGCCTGCTCCACCCGGCCCTCGTCTCGGCCGCCGAGCCCTTCGAGGAGGCGACCCGCGAGCTCGCCTGGGTGGCCGACCGGGTGCTGCGGCGCTACGGGCGCCGCATCGTGGACCAGCAGCTCGAGCTCAAGCGGATCGCCGACGTGCTCGTCGACCTCTTCGTCTTCGCCGCGGTGCTGTCGCGGGTGAACTCCGCGGTCGAGGCCGAGGGGGAGAAGGCCGCCGCCCGCGAGCTCGACATCCTGCGCGTCTTCGCCCGGCGTGCGCGCGGGCGGATACGGGGCAACTTCCGCCGGCTGGAGGTGAACGACGACGAGCTCGTGAAGGCCATCGCCACCGACGCCTTCGAGCGCGGCGAGTACGCCTGGGACCTCCTGTAGGGCCGGCCGCCGGCGGGCCTGCGCCAGGGCCGCCGGAGCGGGGCCCTCCTCCCGCGGGTTGGGC
>DATJVF010000414.1:0-7589 GCA_035501995.1 Anaeromyxobacteraceae bacterium | reverse complement strand
CCATGGCGCCGCGTTCCCTGCCGGTGCTACCCTCGGCGCGGCATGGAGCTCAACGAGATCCTGCAGGTCGCGTTGAAGGCCAGCGCGAGCGACATCCACCTCAAGGCGGGCCTGCCGCCCATGTTCCGGGTGGACGGCTCGCTCGTGCCGCTGAAGGACGGCCGGCGCCTCCCGCCCGAGGAGGTGGCGCGGATGGTGTTCGGCATCATGAACGAATTCCAGAAGGAGAAGTTCAAGCAGACGAACGAGGTGGACCTCGCCTACGGCGTGCCCGGCCTGGGCCGCTTCCGGGTCAACATCTTCCAGCAGCGCGGTACGGTGGGCGGCGTCTTCCGCGTCATCCCCTTCAAGATCCAGACGATCGAGCAGCTCATGCTGCCCAAGGTGATCGAGAAGCTGGCCGGCGACCAGCGCGGGCTCATCCTCGTCACCGGTACCACCGGCTCGGGCAAGTCGACCACGCTCGCGGCGATGATCGACCACATCAACGCCACCGAGACCTGCCACATCATGACCATCGAGGACCCCATCGAGTTCCTCATCCGCGACAAGCGCTCGATCGTGAACCAGCGCGAGGTGGGCGTCGACACCATGAGCTTCGGCCAGGCGCTGAAGAGCGCCCTGCGCCAGGACCCCGACGTGATCCTGGTGGGCGAGATGCGCGACCTCGAGACCATCGAGACCGCGCTCACCGCCGCCGAGACCGGCCACCTCGTCATGTCGACCCTGCACACCCTCGACGCCACCGAGACCATCAACCGCATCATCTCGGCCTTCCCCCCCTACCAGCAGAAGCAGGTCCGCCTGCAGCTCGGCTCGGTCCTGCGCGGGGTGGTCTCGCAGCGGCTCGTGCCCAGGGCCGACGGCCGGGGCCGCGTGCCGGCCATCGAGGTGCTCCTCACCACCGCCAGGGTCCGCGAGCTCGTCGAGGACAAGGACCGCACGAAGGAGATCCCCGACGCCATCGCCCAGGGCAACGTGAGCTACGGGATGCAGACCTTCGACCAGAGCCTCATGGGGCTGCTCAAGTCGAACCTCATCACCTACGAGGAGGCGCTCCGGCAGGCCACCAACCCGGACGACTTCGCCCTGCGGGTGTCGGGCATCTCGGGCACGAGCGACTCCAAGTGGGACGGCTTCGAGCGCCCCGCCGAGCCCCAGGCGGCCCCCGCCGCGGGCCCGAGCCCGGCGCCGGCGGGCCGCCCGGTGGTGCCGGTGGCCCGCGTCATGCCCCCGCGCTCGCCCGGGCCGGCCGCCCCGGCGCCCGCCGCCGGGGACGACGACTTCCAGATCGAGCGGTTCTAGGGTGCCATGCCGGCGAGGTTCGAGCGCGCGCGGGCCGTCGCCCTGCGCGCCCTCGCCCGTTCGGCGCAGAGCCGCGCCGCCCTGCGGGCGCGCCTCGAGCGGGCCGGCCTCGCCGCGGAGGCCCCCGAGACCCTCGCCTGGCTCGCCGAGCTCGGGTACCTCGACGACGCCGCCTACGCGCGGGCGAGGGCGAGCGCGCTGCTCGCCCGCGGCCGGGTCGGGCCGGCCCTGGCCGAGCGGCGGCTCGGGGCGGAGGGCCTCGCCGGCGAGCTGGCCCGCGAGGCCGTGCGGGCGGCGCTCGCCGAGCGGGTCGCGGGCGCGGAGAGCGGGCGGGAGGCCCGGGCCGAGCTCGCGCTCTGCGAGGAGGCCGCCCGGCGCAAGCTCGGCGGGAAGGAGCCCGCCGCGCTCGACCGGGGCGCCCGGGGCCGCCTCGCGCGCTTCCTGCTCGGAAGGGGGTTCTCGAGCGCGGCGGTGACCCGGGTGGCCGCCCTCGAGGAGGAGCCTTCCGACTAGAGGCCCGGGACCGGGGGACACCTTCCCGCCGGCCGGCCGTTTTGAGCTATCTTCCCCCCATGGCCGTCCGCTCAGGAGCGCTCGCCGCGCTCGCCGCCGCGCTCCTCCTCGCCGCCTGCGCCCACAGCTCGCACGTGTCCTTCACCGGCGAGCTGCACTACGGCAAGAGCGCCGAGGAGGACTACCAGGCCGGCGAGGACGAGTTCAAGATCGACCACTACGAGTACGCCGGCAAGTTCTTCGAGCACCTGCGGCTCAAGTACCCGTTCTCCAAGTACGCCGCGCTCGCCGACCTTGGCCTGGCCGACGTGAAGTTCAAGCAGGGCCGCTACCTCGAGGCCGCCGACGCCTACCAGCAGTTCACCAAGCTGCACCCGAACCACGAGCAGGCCGACTACGCGGCCTACCAGGTGGGGGTCTCGCACTACAAGGAGGGGCCGAGCGGGTTCTTCCTGCTGCCCCCCGCCGAGGAGAAGGACCTAACCCAGGTGCGCGAGGCGGCCAAGGCGCTCGACGAGTTCCTCAAGAAGTACCCGAACTCCAAGTACCGGCCGGACGGCGAGAAGCTCCTCGCCGAGGCCCGCAACCTCCTCACCGCCCACGAGTGGTACGTGGTCGAGTTCTACCGGCGGCGCGACCGCTGGCCGGGGGTGGCGGCCAGGCTCGAGGCGCTGCTCAAGGACTACCCGGGCTACCCCCGCGAGCCGGAGGCCCTCTACGACCTCGCCGAGGCCTACCTGAAGCTCGGCGAGCGCTTCCGGGCCCAGCAAGCCCTGCAGCAGCTCATCGTGAGGTACCCGAGCGATCCGCAGCGGCCGCGGGCGGAGAAGCTGCTTGCCTCGCTCCGGTAGGCCGCAGGCCAGGGGGCGCAGCTCGCAGGGCGACCTCGCCCGCCTGGGACCGAGCGGGACGAGCGCGCTCGAGCGGGCGCGCAGCGGGGCCCCGCACCTCGTGCCGGCCACGCTGGCCCTCCTCGCCGCCCTGGCGGGCTACCTCGGCTTCGGCCGGCTCCTCGCCTGCGGGCGCACGCTCGAGAGCGGGGAGGCCCAGGTCCGCCAGGCGCTGGCGCGGCAGGATCGCGCCCGGCTCGACGACGTCTACGGCTTCCACGCCGGGGGCACGGTCGAGCTCAGCGGGCTGCGCTTCGAGGACGTGGGGAGCGCGGTGACCGGGGGCCGCGCCGAGGTGGTGGCCATGCTCACCGCCCGGGGCCGCGCCGCCTGGCGCGACGAGGTGGCCGACCTCGCCTACATCGGCCGGGAGAAGTTCCACATGCGGCCCTGCGCCATCGCCCTCTGGTGCGGGGAGGGCGACGAGTTCGACCGGCTGCGCGGGGTCCTCACCGCCCTCTTCCGCCACCGCGACGCCCTCGCGCAGCGAGACCCGCAGGCCATGGCGCGGCTCCTCGCCCCCGACTACCACGATCGAGGTGAGGACGGCCCGGCGGTCCTGCGCCGCCTCTTCGGGGAGGGCTCGGGCCCGTTCCCCCACAGCCGCGTGCGCGCCTGGCAGATCCGGGTCGAGCGGACCTCGGCCGAGGTGGGGGAGGACCTGGAGGTGGAGAGGCCTGGGGAGGCCCCCCGCCGGGAACGGCACCTCTACCGACTCTTGGGGGAGGGGGGACGCTGGCTCTTCGCGGGCGGGGTCTAGGGGCGACCCGGGTACGCCCGCCCTGGGGCTCGTGTACACTCTAGGCCATGACCGAGCTCGACGACGACCTGAAGCAGGCCCTCGCCCTGGGCCAGGCCTATTACCAGAAGAAGGAGTACGTCCGAGCCGAGCGCTTCCTCGCCCAGGTGGTCGAGCGAAACCAGTCCTTCGCCGACGTCTACAACATGCTGGGCGTCATCTACCACGACCAGGGTCAGTACCAGAAGGCGCAGCGGGCCTTCGAGGCGGCGCTCAGGCTCAACCCGGGCTACACCGACGCCGCCCTGAACCTGGCCATCATCTATAACGACACCGGCAAGTACCAGGCGGCGCGCGAGACCTACCGGCAGGCGCTCTCGCACTCGGGGGCCACCCGCGGCCAGCTCGACCGCTTCGTGCAGGGCAAGCTCGCCAACATGTACGCGGAGATCGGAGACGTCTGGCTCTCGCACGGGCTCTACGACGAGGCGGTGCGCGAGTACCAGCGCGCGCTCGAGCTGTGCCCGCAGTTCATCGACATCCGCTCCAAGCTGGCGGCGGCGCACCGGGACGCCGGCGACCGGGCCAAGGCCATCGAGGAGTTCGAGGAGATCGTCCGCCAGAACCCGGCCTACCTGCCGGCGCGGCTCTCGCTCGGCCTGGTGCTCCACGCGGCCGGGCGCAAGGAGGAGGCGGTCCGGAGCTGGAACGCGGTCCTCGAGCTCTCGCCCGGGAACCGGAATGCCGAGATGTACCTGAAGCTCGCGGAGGTGGCCGGGACCGAGCGTCCGGCCCCGTAACATGCCCTCGAAGCCGCTCGCCCTGCGGTTCCTCAGCGGTCCGCACCAGGGCGCCGTCTTCGCGCTCGACCCGGCCATCGCGCTCGTGGTGGGGCGGGGCGAGGAGGCGGACCTCGTCCTGCAGGACGATCTCGTCTCGCGCCGCCACGCCCGCCTCTGGCAGGAGGGCGGGGAGCTCCTGGTCGAGGACCTCGGCTCCACCAACGGCACCTTCGTGAACGGCGCCCGCGCCGAGCGGACGCGGGTGGGGGAGGGCGACCGCATCCTCCTCGGGGCTACCCTGGTCCGCATCGTGGGGCGCGGCGCTGGTCCAGAGGGCGGCGGGCCGAGGTCCCGCGAGGTCCCCGCGCCCGCCGCGGCCGAGGAACGCGTGCGGCGGGGCCGCCTGGAGGACGCCCCCCTCCCCGACCTCCTGCAGCTCCTCGCCAACGCCCGCAGCAGCTGCCAGGTGCTCCTCGAGCGCGACGGGCACGGGGCCGAGATCCTCATCGAGCGCGGCCGCATGCTGGCCTGCGCCATCGACGGACGGGTGGACATCCCCCCGCGCAAGTCCCTGCACCGCCTGCTCGCCTGGACCGCAGGGGCCTTCGAGCTGCGCGAGGCGGCGGGGACGAGCCCGCCCGGGGCCGGCGAGCCGCTCGAGCCACTCCTCGCCGACGGGCTCGCCCAGCTCCAGGACCTCATGCGGTTGCGGCCGCGGCTCCCCGCCCAGGTCATGGTGACCGGGTCGCTCCAGGCCCTGGCCGCGGTGGACGCGGTGGACCAGGCGCTCCTCGCGCTCGCCGACCAGCGCCGCGACGTGCAGGAGATCCTCGACGCGTCTCCGCTCTCCGACCTCGAGGCCGCCCAGCGGCTCGCGGCCCTCCTCACCCGCGGGCTGCTCTCGGCCCGGGCCTGAGGCGCGCGAGGGTTGCCTCGCGCCCACCGAAGGGCTAGGTCTCTCGCCATGTCCGGGCTCGACCAGGTCAGGCTCACCCAGCTCTCCCACGGGGCGGGTTGAGCCTGCAAGATCCGCCCGGCGGACCTGGCGCAGGTGCTGCGCCGCCTCCCGCGCTCGCAGGATCCCCGCGTGCTCGTCGACTACGCGACGAGCGATGACGCGGCCGTGTACCGGCTCGGCCCGGAGGAGGCGGTCGTCGAGACGGTCGACTTCTTCACGCCGGTGGTGGACGACCCCTTCCTCTTCGGCCGCATCGCCGCCGCCAACGCCCTCTCCGACATCTGGGCCATGGGAGCGCGGCCGCTCTTCGCCCTCAATCTGGTGGGCTTCCCGGTGGGGAAGCTGCCCATGGAGGTCTTGGGCGAGATCCTGAGCGGCGGCGCCGACGCGGCGGCCGAGGCGGGCCTGCCGCTCCTCGGCGGCCACAGCATCGACGACCCCGAGCCCAAGTACGGGCTGGCCGTCACCGGGCTCGTCCACCCCGCGCGCATCCTGCGCAACGTCGGGGCTCGCCCGGGCGACCACCTCCTGCTCACGAAGCCCCTCGGCTCCGGCATCGCCACCACCGCGCTGAAGCGCGGCCTCGCCGATCCCGACCTCGTGCGCCGCGCCAGCGCGGTCATGGCGGCCCTCAACCGGGCCGCCGGCGAGGTCCTGGCGGCGAGCGGAGCCGTGCACGCCCTCACCGACGTGACCGGCTTCGGGCTACTCGGCCACGCCTGGGAGATGGCCCAGGGCTCCGGGGTGGCGATGCGGCTCGAGCTCGCGCGGATCCCGGTCCTGGAGGGCGTGCGCGCGCTCGCCGCCCGCGACGTCGTGCCCGGGGGCTCGCGCGCGAATCTGGCCTGGGTGGCCCCCCACGTGACCTTCGCCGCCGGGATCGACGGTGCGACCGAGCTCGTCCTCGCCGACGCCCAGACCAACGGCGGGCTCTTCGCCGCGGTGGCGCCGGAGAGGTGGGAGGGTGTGCTCGAGGCGCTCCGGCGCGCCGGGGTGGAGGCGGTCGCGGTGGGGGAGGTCGTCCCGGGCGAGGCACGGATCGAGGTGGTTGCGGGTTAGAATCGGCTGGTGGTCCCGCACGCGCTCGCCCTCCTGGTCCTCCTCGGCGCCTCCCCGGCGAGGCGGCCGGCGCCCCCCGCCTTCGTGGCGGTGGTCGACCCCGGCCACGGGGGGGAGAAGGAGGGGGCGGTCGGCCCCTCCGGTCTGCGCGAGAAGGAGCTCGCCCTCGAGATCGCCCGGCGGCTGGCGGACCGGCTGCGCCGGATGGGCGGGCGAGTGGTGCTCACCCGCACTGGCGACGTGGCGGTGCCCCTCGCCGAGCGGGTGGCCCTCGCCAACGCGGAGCGGGCCGACCTGTTCGTGTCCATCCACCTGAACGCCATGCCGGGCGGCGGCCGCGACAAGGCCCAGGGCGTCGAGACCTACTTCCTCTCCGCCGACGCGAGCGACGCCTCGGCCACCGCGGTGGCCGCCCGCGAGAACGCCGACCGGCTGGCCGGGGAGCCCGAGCTCGATCCGGGCGATCCGGTCTCCGGGATCCTGCAGGACCTCGCCGACACGGACGCCCTCACCGAGAGCTCGCGGCTCGCCTACAGCATCCACGAGCGGCTGGTGGAGCGCCTCGGCGCCGAGAACCGGGGGGTGAAGCAGGCGCCCTTCTACGTCCTCGCCGGGGCGCGGATGCCGGCGGTGCTCGTCGAGGTGGGCTTCATCTCGCACGCCGAGGAGTCGCGCAAGCTCGCCAGCCCCGCCTACCAGGAGCGGGCGGCCCGGGCCATCGCCGAGGGGGTGGCGTCCTGGCGGGCCGCCACCCAGCACGCCCGGCGCTGAGGGCCCGGTCCTGCAGGGCCACGGGAGGCTGGCCGGGCGGCCCGTCGATCGTTATCATCCCGGGCCCCATGAGAGCCCACGGCCGCGACCTGCTCGAGCTTCGCCCCGTCGTCCTCGAAGCCAACGTCTCCAAGCACGCCGAGGGATCGTGCCTGGCCCGCTTCGGCGACACCCAGGTGCTCTGCACCGCCTCGGTCGAGGACCGGGTCCCGCCCCACGTCTTCGGCAGCGGGGCGGGCTGGGTGACCGCCGAGTACGGCATGCTGCCGCGCTCCACCCACGAGCGCATGGCCCGCGAGGCCGCCCGGGGCAAGCAGGGCGGGCGCACCCTCGAGATCCAGCGCCTCATCGGACGGGCCCTGCGCGCCGCGGTCGACCTGCGCGAGCTCGGGCCGCGCACCATCACCATCGACTGCGACGTGTTGCAGGCGGACGGCGGCACCCGCACCGCCGCCATCACCGGCGGCTTCGTCGCGCTCGCGCTGGCGGTGAGATCGCTGCGCGGCGGCCGCAAGATCTCCGGCTCGCCGGTGAAGCGCCACGTGGCGGCGGTGTCGGTCGGCGTCCTCGAC
>DATJVF010000413.1:0-7755 GCA_035501995.1 Anaeromyxobacteraceae bacterium | reverse complement strand
CGGCCGGACGCCGTCTTGGCGCCGGCCGGCTCCGGACCAAGGGGACCAAGGGAACGGCGCGCGAAGCCGGCGGAGCGGCCTTAACATAACGACCTCGCCGAGGGTACCCTTCGGCCCTCGAGGCGGGTCCTGTGGCCATGCGAACACGCGCTGCGATCGCCCTCCTAGCGCTCGGCCTCGCCGGGTCGGCTCGCGCCGCCCTCGGCGAGCCGGAGTCCTCCCTGGCCGCCGACCGGAAGGCCCTGTCGGCCGTGAAGGGTGCCACCATCCCGGGGAGCGCCTACTCGGTCGAGGAACTGGTGTCGCACGGGAACGTGGTCCGCGAGTACGTGTCGGGCGCGGGGGTGGTGTTCGCCATCGCCTGGCGAGGCCTCAGCCCGCCGGACCTCGGGCCCTTGCTCGGCGGGTACGCCTCCGAGTACCGGCAGGCGGCCCGCCGGGCCGCGGGTCGGCCCGGCCACCGATATCGCAAGCTCGAGACCCCCCATCTCGTCGTCGAGAGCTTCGGGCACATGCGCGACCTGAGGGGGCGGGCCTACGCGCCCTCCCTCTTCCCCCCCGGAGTGACGCCGGATGAGATCCGCTAGGGCGGTGCTCCTCTCCCTGCTCGCCGCGGCGCTCGGTTGTGGCGGCACGACCTCGGGGAAAGGCGGCACGACCTCGGCCCCCTCGGCGCCCAACGTCCTCCCGGTGTCCGTGAACGGATCGCTCTGCGCCGCCGGCTCCTATCCCAACAAGCCGTGCGTCTCGGTCACGGTGTGCGATCCCACCGGGTCGACGTGCCAGACCATCGACGACATCCTGCTCGACACCGGGAGCTCCGGCCTCCGCCTCTTCAAGAGCGTGGTGACGGTACCCCTCACCCCGGTGACCGTCACCGGGGGCACGCTCGCACAGTGCACCCAGTACGCCGACGGCACGTCGCAATGGGGACCGGTCGAGATGGCGAGCGTGGGGCTGGGGGGCGAACCCCTGGTGCTGGTGCCCATCCAGATCGCCGACGCGAGCTTCGGGACCCCGCCGGCGGCCTGCGCCAGCGCGCAGGCCGGGCCAGCCGACGGCGGGTACAACGGCATCCTCGGCCTCGGGCCCTTCGCGCAGGACTGTGGCTCCGCCTGCGCCGCCGAGGCCGACGTCGGCATCTACTACGCCTGCACCGGAGCGACCTGCAGCGGGACGACGGTGGCCCTCGCCGCGCAGGTGGAGAACCCGGTCGCGCTCTTGCCGGTCGATCACAACGGCCTGGCGGTGGAGCTGCCGAGCGTCCCGCCCGGCGGGGCCCTGTCGGTCGAGGGCCAACTCGTCCTCGGCATCGGGACGCGCACCAACAACGCCGCCGCGGGCGTCACCCCCTACCCGGTCGACGAGACGGGCGAGTTCACCACCACCCTCGCCGGCGCCAATTACCGGGCCTTCCTCGACACCGGATCGAACGGCCTCTTCTTCGGATCGCCGACCACCGCGCTCCCGGAGTGCGCGAGCCCCGACAACGGCTGGTACTGCCCGAGCACGACCGAGACTTTCTCGGCCGTGAATGCGGGTGCGACCGGGTCGCCGACCGGGACGGTGACCTTCGAGATCGGCGATTTCGAGGCCCTGGTGAGCTCGAACAACAACGCCTTCCCCGACCTCGGCGGCACCGGCGACACGAGCTTCGACTGGGGCCTACCGTTTCACTTAGGACGCAAGGTCTACGTGGGTCTCGAGGGTGAGAGCTCGCCCCTCGGAACGGGGCCCCTCTTCGCGTACTGAAGGCCTCGAGCCGACCCCGGGGCGCGGAGGCGAGGCGCTCCCCGGAGGGCGGAGCCGCACGTTCGCGGGCGAGACAAGGTGGGCGGAAGTGACCACGGGGAGGCGCCAACCATCCATGGCCCCTTCCGCCCCGACCTCTTGGCCCAGACGAACCCTCGCGCGAGAAGAGGTTAACTCCTTGACGCGCCGCTTCCGCCCTCGAGGCGCGAGCGGGATGTCCGTTTTTGCGTGAAACTCGTCCGGGAGCGCGGTGGCCCGCCTGCTCGGCCCTCGTATGAATACGGCCGCACACCGAAAGAGAGGAGGCGACCGTGAAGAAGAAACTCACCTTGACCCTGTTCGCCCTCGCGCTCGCGGGGCTCGCCCTCGCCGTCCGCGCAGCCGAGGAGCACGGCCTCGTGGAGACGGCCTCGAGGCCCGGAGAGCACGTCATCGCTCGCGTCTGGCATGGCAAGACCGCCCGGGAGAAGGCCGACGAGTACGAGAAGTACCTCGCCGGGGCCATCACGAAGTTCCCGAGCATCCGGGGCAACCTCGGCTATCAGCTCATGCGGATCGACGGGGGCCCGGATGGGGACAAGTACACGGAGTTCCAGGTTATCTCATACTGGGAGTCACTCGACGCCATCCGGGCCTACGCGGGCGATGACATCCGGCGCACCCACGATCTCCCCCGGGACCGGGAGTTCCTGGTCGGCATGGAGCCCTATGTCCGGAACTACGAGCTGCGGATCGACGCCATCCGTTGAACCGGGAGCGCCGGAAGGGAAGGTTCGCCCGGGGCGCCGGGAGCCGAGGGCCGTGGAGGGCCGAGGCCCCGCTCTCGGCCCGGACGAGAAGAGCGAAGGCCCGAGCGCCGGGCGGTCTCGCCGGGGGGACCGCGAGGTGTTCTTCGTGGTCCTGCCCGGGACCATGCTCCTCGACTTCGCCGGGACCTCGGAGACGCTCCGGGTGGCGACCGAGTTCGGGGCCCCCCTCAAGATCCACTACGTGGGCCCCGCCGACCTGCCCCGCACCTCGATCGGGCTCGCCCTGGGGGGCGTGCAGCCGCTCCCGTCCAGGCTCCCGGCGGGGGCGATCGTGGTCCTCCCCGGGGTCGAGAAATCGGCCCGGGACTACCGGCGGCCGGAGGCCCGGGAGGCCGCCGAGTGGCTCTCGCGCACGGTGGGTGAGGAGCACCTCCTCTGCACGGTCTGCTCGGGGGTCTTCCTGGCCGCCGAGAGCGGCTTGCTCGACGACCACGCCTGCACCACCCACCACTCGCTCACCGGGCGGCTCGCCCGCGAGCACCCGAGGCTGCACGTCCTCGAGAACCGGATCTTCGTCCGCGACCGCAACGTGCTCACCAGCGCCGGCGTCACCGCCGGGGTGGACCTGGCGCTCCACCTCGTCTCGGAGCTGGCCGGGCCCCGCGTGGCGGTCGAGGTGGCGCGCCTCCTCGTCCTCTACTTCCGGCGGGCCGGCAGCGACCCCCAGCTCTCGCCCTGGCTCCTGCACCGCAACCACATCGACCCGAGGGTACACGGCGCTCAGGACCTGGTGGTGCGCGACCCCGCTCACGCCTGGACCGTCCCCGAGCTCGCTCGCCGGGTGTACACCAGCCCGCGCCACCTGGATCGGCTCTTCCAGGCCTACGCGGGCATCTCGCCCCTCTCCTACCTGCGCAAGATCCGCGCCGCCACCGCGCGCGAGCTCCTCCGCCAGCCGGATGCCGGGGTGGAGCGCGTGGCGGAGATGGTGGGGTTCTCCTCGGCCGAACAGCTGCGCCGCGCCTTCCGGCGCTTCGAGCACGCATGCCCGCGCGACATGCGGGGGACGGCCCTCTCCGCGCCAGCCGCCGACCTGGGGCTCGCCGGCCTCCTCGCCCGCCCGAAGGCGTAGGCGTGACCCACACCCCGCGCACCTTGCCCGGTGACCTCTATCCCGCGACGACCGTCCCTTCCGTGAGGCCGTCCAAAAGGGCGAAGAGCCGAGGAGAGCTCCGCGCAGCGAGAGCGCCCGCGGCTCCGGGGCGAGGAAGGACCACCCCACCTTAGACGTCCCCTGGTACTGCAGGTGACCCTTGCCACGTCGAGTCCTCTGTTAATAGAGGGACCTTGAGCTCGCCCCGCGCGGGCCGAGAAGTCAAGGGATGTCGGAGTACCTCACCACCCACGAACTCGCGGGCCTCCTGCACGTGAGCCCAGCCACGGTCAGGCGCTGGGCCGACTCGGGGCTCCTCCCGGCGATCCGCACCGCCGGCGGCCACCGGCGCTTCTCGCGGGAAGTGGCTGAGCGGATCGCCCGGCAGCCCGCCACGGGCGGGGGCGAAGAGGTCGACCGGTGGGTCGATCTCCTGGTCTCGCCCGGGGCCATGATGGACGTCGACGCGGCGCTCCTCTCCGAGCGCCACCAGCGGGGGAGCTGGCACGCCGTCGCTACCGCGCTCGGCAGGGTCCTCGAGCGCCTGGGCGACCGCTGGGAGCGGAACGAGCTCACCGTCGTGCAAGAGCACCTGGCCGCGGCCAGGCTCGAGCGCTCCCTCGCTCGCCTGGCCGAGGCCCTCCCGGTGCGCCTGGGCGGTCCGCGCGCGCTGCTCTTCACGCCCGAGGGCGAGGGCCACACCCTTGGCCTGTCGCTCGTGGAGCTGGTGCTGCGTGAGTGGGGCTGGCCGACGCTCTTCGTCGGGCGAGAGGCGCCGGTCCGCCACGTGCTGAGCTACCTTCCGGTGGGAGGCGTGGGGGCGGTCCTCGTCTCGGCGAGCATCTACAGCCGGGCCGAGACCCTGCGCGCCTTCGTCGACGAGTTCGCCCCCGCCTGCGCCGCGGCGGCCGTACCGCTGGTGGTGGGCGGGCGGGGACCGTGGCCCGAGCACCTGCCCTCCGGGGAGGTGATCCGCGAGTTCCGGGGGCTGCGCGACCACCTCGCCAAGCTGGACCTGGCCCGCGCCGGATGAAGCGCCGGCCGAGGGTGGTTCAGCGCCGTCGCGCCTGCTGCCAGGCCCGGATGCGCGCGTTGGATTGGTATGGCCAGGTGCGCAGCAGGGTCTTCGGCAGGCACGGTTCCCCCTCCAGGATGGCGAGGAGCGCGTACACCGCGTCCTTGCCCGGCGAGGGGTTGAGGAAGGTGGCGGCCTGCCGGCCCTCCGCGACCAGGCGGATGGCGCTCGGCAGGGCATCGATGCCGACCACCAGCATCTCCTTCTCGCGGCCGGCCTGCGCCGCCGCATCGAGCGCCCCGCGGGCCATGTCGTCGTTCTGGGCGAAGACCCCGTCGATGCGGGGCTGGCGGGCGAGGGCGAGCGAGAACTCCTTCACCGCCCGCTCGTAGAGCCAGCTGCCGATGCACTCGTCGACGATCCGCAGGTCGGGGTGGCTGGCGAGCGCCTCCCGGAAGCCGGCCGAGCGGTCGACGGCGGCGGGGGTCTCGATGAGACCCCGGATCTCGACGAGGTACCCGCTGCCCCCCATGACCTCCGCGAACAGCTCCCCCGCCTCCTGGCCGATGCGGCGGTTGTCGCTCAGGATGAGCGAGCGGTAGAGCTCCGGCGCACCGATGTCGTTGTCGATGACGATGACCGGGATGTCGGCCTGATGGTAGCGGCGCAGGGCGGCCCGCGTCCTCAGGGGGTCGATGGGGAGCAAGATGAGCGCGTCCACCTTGGCCGCCAGGAAGCGGTCGAGGATCCGGACCTGCTCGGCGGCGTCCCCCTTCGGATCGGCGAACTCGAGCCTCACCTCCGGATGGAGCTGGAGGGCGGACTCGATGCTCCGGCGCACGCCCTCGCTCCACGGGAGGCCTTCGAGGACGTGGAGGACCACCGCCACCCTGGAGACGCGGCCGGGCATGGCTCGACATTATAGGTCCGCCCGAGCCCTGGCACCGGAGCACCCCGGGATGCGAGCGGCTGCTGTGCACCGCGCGTCATCCGGTCCCCCCGCCGTTCCCCTGGCGCGGTAGCGCGCGAGCGAGGCCGCCCTCGACCTCCCGCTTCGGCGGCGCTCGCCACGGCGCCCGGCCGCGCACGGCCGGCGGAGGTGCGAGCGCCCCGAGAGAGAGGGGGGGGTGCAGGAGGACCCCGAGCCGCCCGGCACCCAGGCCGCGGCGCGCCCGGCGCTGGCTCCCCTTGGCTCGCGAAGGGCCCGCCTGGCGCCCGGCCCGCGAGGAGGCCGCGGCCCGCGCGTTGCACACCCCGTCGCGGGGAGCCGTCCCCGAGGAGAACGCCCGTGCCGACCTGGACCCAGAAGCTCGCCATCGGCGTCCCCGCCATCGACAAGCAGCACCAGCAGCTGTTCGAGCGGGCCGACGCGCTCCTGCTCGCCATGAAGGAACACCGTTCGGCCGGGGAGGTCCGAGGGCTCGTCGGGTTCCTCGAGGAGTACTGCGCGCATCACTTCCGGTCGGAAGAGAACCTGATGCGCGAGAGGCGGTTCGCCGGGCGCCAGGAGCACAAGGAGCAGCACGCCCTCTTCAACCGGCGCTTCCGCGCCATCGTAGACGCCTTCGCGGTGAAGGGACCCTCGCTCGGCGTGACGGTCGATCTGCAGGACCTCATCACGAGCTGGCTCGTGAAGCACGTGAGCTCGGTGGACGTCGAGCTCGGCCGCTTGGCCGCCCGGAAAGGGCTGCCGGCAGATGGGCCGCCGCCCCCGGGGGGGAGGAGCGAGGCCGACGCGGCGCACGTGGCGCGGGGAGCCGCCCCGGTGGGCGAGGGCGACCCGTCGCCGGCCGCGGCCGCCGGTCGGCCCTTCGAGCCCGTCTTCGTCTCGCACGGCGGAAAGAGGATCCTCCGCCTCGACTTCGGCGGCCTCTCGCGCCGCGAGCTGCTCGACGCCTTCGACCTCGCGGGCAGCATGATCGCCGAGGCCGGCCCGGCCTCCCTGCGCATCCTCACCCTGCTCGCCTCGGCGGTCACCGAGGAGAGCGCCGGGGCCTTCAAGCGCTACGCCCTGCGCAACCGCCCTCACGTGTTCGCGAGCGCCATCGTCGCCACCCCCTTCTGGAAGATCATCGTCACCGACCTCCTCGTGCGCGGCCGCGACGACCTCATGCTCTTCGACCACGAGCTCGAGGCGCTCGACTGGCTGGCGAGCCGCTAAGGGGCGAGAGAGAGCCGGCTGGCCCGGCCCCCCTCGCCGGCGGGCCGTCCTCCGGGCCGGCGGTCAGGGCTCACCTCCACCCTCGGTGCCCGCGGCCGGGCCACGCCGGGTGGAGAGGAGCTCCCGGATCACGATCTGGGCGGCGGCGGCGGCCGGCACCGCCAGGATCGCTCCCGCCACCCCCATCATCTCGGCGAGGAACAGGACCGCCAGGAGGGTGACGAGCGGGTTCACGTGGACGGTGCGCCGATAGACGAGCGGGGCGAGCAGGTTCCCCTCCAGCTGGCCGTAGAGCACGAAGTAGATCCCGGCCGCGAGCGCCTTCCACGGGCCCACCGTGACGAGGACCAGGAAGGTGATGGTCGCCCCCCCGAGGAGCGGCCCGGCGTAGGGCACGAGGCTGGTGGTGCCGGAGAGGACGCCCAGCGGGAGGAAGAAGGGCATGCGCATCACCACCAGGAAGAGGGTGGTCGCGACGGCGTTGACGCCGCAGATCGCGAACAGGCCGCCCAGGTAGCCGCCCACCGACCGGTAGACCTTGGCGGCGACCCGCTGGTACCGCTCCCGCAGGGGAGGGCGGAGCTCGGCGAGGAACGCCGCCACCAGGTCGCGCCCGAAGAGCAGCATGAAGACCGCCAGGAAGAGGAAGGCCAGGAGGCCGCCCACCGCGGTGGCGATCCCGCCCAGGGCGGAGACGATGGGCGTCACCACTCCGGCGGCGGCCGGGCCGGCCGCGCGCAGCTGCTCCTCGAGGTCGAGGCGCGCGTCGAGGGCCGCGAAGGTCGGGGACTGCAGGATCTTCCTCCACAAGGCCGGCGCCTCGCCCACCAGGGCCTTGGCCTGGCTCACGATGGGTGGGACGAGGAGGAGACCCAGGCCGAGGAGGAGGAACCCCAGGCCCGCGATGACCGCCACCAGGGCGAGG
>DATJVF010000412.1:0-5242 GCA_035501995.1 Anaeromyxobacteraceae bacterium | reverse complement strand
GAGGAGCGACCGGCAGCTGCCGTCGTTGCCCTCGGCGAGGAGTACCTTCACGTCGAGGGTGCGGTAGGCGGCCGCGAGCGCCTCGCCCTGCCGGTAACCGGCGAAGAGCACCGCGCGCTCGAGGCCCTCCGCCGCGACGAGGTCCCGGAGGTCCGCGAGCCCCTCCCCCCGCCCGACCACCACGAGGCGCGCCTCGGGGATCCTTGCGAGGACGATCCTGAAGGCCCGGACGAGCTCGGCGTGCCTTCGGCCCGGCTTCACGCGGGAGACGATCCCGGCGACGGGCTGGAACGGGGCGAGCCCGAGCTCGCCGCGGAGGTCGGGTCCCTCGGGGGTGAAGAAGGTCGCGTCCACCGCGCCCCGGCTGGCGAGCACGCGCCAGGCGGGGACGCCGAAGCGCTCCACCAGGAGCCGGGCGTGCGCCTCGCAGACGGCGATGAGCCCGTCGGTCCGGCGGTGCGCCACCCCCTGCAGGAGGCGGCCCTCGAGGGAGCGGGCGGAGTGGACCGTCCGCACGAGCCTCGGCCCCGCGCGCCGGTGGCGGAGGCCGAGGAGCGCCGCCGCGTGGTCGTTCGAGAAGTGGGCATGCACCACGTCGAAGTCCCGGCCGATGCGGGCGAGGCGGCGGGCGTCGCCCAGCGCGGTGGGGGGAAAGCCCCTGGTGGAGAGGGCGAGGTCGTCGCGCAGCCGGAACCCCCGCTCGGCGAGGCGCGCACGGAGGTCGCCCGGGCGCACGGAATCGGTGGCGAGCTCCACCTCGTGCCCGCGCGAGGCGAGGAAGGCGGCCACCGAGGCCATGGGCTCCGCCGGGCCGGTGTAGGCCGGCGAGGAGAGCATCTCGAGGATCCTCATGCCCGCCCCGGTCTGCGGACGAGCTCGTAGTTGCGGTACTCGCCGATCCTCACCCCGGTCGCCTCCTCGAAGAGGTCGAGCAGGTCCTCGCGCAGGTTCGAGAGGCGCAGCCGCCGCCGGCGCGGCGCGAACGGCCAGTCCCCTTCGGCCACCCAGGCCCGCATGGCGGCGGGGTGGGTGCCGTTGAAGGGCCGCACCTTCTCCCCCGGGTCGTAGTGGAACCCCCGAGCGCGCCGGCGCGCCCGGGCGCCCTCGCCCTGGTAGAGCCGCTCGAACTCGGCCAGCCGCTCCCCCTGGCGGGCGGGCGGGCGGGCCCACCCGTAGTGGAAGATGCGCCCGCCGCTCGGCGCCACCCTGAGCTTCCGGTACCGGCCCGCGGTGCCGTCCCCCCCCCCGCCGGGACCGCCCCCCGCAGCGCCCTCGAGGAGGCGGAAGCCCTGGGCGTCCTTCCAGGAGCGCACGCCGGCGCGGTTGCGCACCGCGCGCACCTCCCGGCGGTACCAGCGCCGGCCCACCCCCACCGTGTGGAAGGAGCCGTAGAAGTGGACGTAGTCGAAGAGCAGCCCGTCGATTCGCCGGTCGTCGGCCAGGCGAGCGAGGGCGGCCCGGACGGCCGGGTGGTCGTCCTCGTGGTAGGCCTCGTCGGCCTGCACGTAGAGGCAGAGGTCGCCGCGGCAGCGGGCGAGGGCGAGGTCGGTCTGCTGCCCGAGCACCCGGCCGCGCTCGAGCAGCGCCTCGTCCCAGCGCGACTCGAAGACCACGAGGCGCGGGTCGCCGATGGCGCGCACGAGCTCGAGGGTTCCGTCCGCGGAGACGCCCACGTTCACCACCATCTCGTCCACGAGCGGGAGCAGGGAGCGGATGGCGGGGACCACGGGGTAGCCGAGCCTCACGGCATCGCGGACGAAGGTGAATCCCGACACGCGCATGGAAAGCTCCCGAGGCCCGCCGCGACGAGGGAAGGCCCCTCGGCCGCGCTACCCCCCCGACCGCCTGAGCTTCTCGAGGAGCGCGGAGGTGGAGTGCGCCTTCAGGTCGCCCGCCACCGCCAGGCGGCCTCCGTAGCTCTTCACCTCCTCGGCCTCCGGGATGCTCTCCGGCGTGTAGTCGGTGCCCTTGACCTGCACGTCCGGTCGGAGCGCCCGGATGACCTCGACGACCCGAGGGGCGTCGAAGACCACCACGTGGTCCACGCAGGACAGGGCGGCCACGATCTCGGCACGCTCCTCGGCGGGCACCACCGGCCGCCCCGGGCCCTTCCCGAGGGCGCGCGCCGAGGCGTCGCTGTTCACCGCCACCACGAGGAGGTCCGCCTGGGCCTTCGCGCCCTCGAGGTAGCGCAGGTGCCCGACGTGGAAGAGGTCGAACACCCCGTTGGCGAGGGCGACGGTGCGCCCGGCCGCGGTGGCGAGGCTCCTCAGGCGCGGCAGCTCGTCGAGCCGCAGGAGGCGATTCATCGGGAGGGCCACCGCGCCGGCCACCCGCTAGCCCCCTGAGAGCTCGGCGCGGAGCTCCTCGACCGAGACGGTGGCGGTGCCCGCCTTCTGGACCACCAGCGCGCCCGCCACGTTGGCGAGCCGGGCCGCCAGCGGCGGCTCGGCCCCGGCCGCCACCGCGGCGGTGTAGGCGGCCGCCACCGTGTCCCCGGCCCCGGTCACGTCGACCGCCTCCTCGCGGCCGTAGGCGGGGATGTGGACCGGCGCCACCCCGCGCCGGAAGAGCGAGAGCCCGTTGCGGCCCCGGGTGACGAGCAGCTCCTCGCAGCCGAGCCGGCGGAGGAGGGCCCGCGCCGCCCGCTCGATCCCGCCGTTCTCGAGCGAGACGCCGGAGGCGGCCTCGAGCTCGGGCTCGTTGGGCTTCACCATGCTGAACCCCACGAACTCCCGCAGGCGGTAGCGCGAGTCGCCGCACAGGGGCGTCCCGGCCTCCTTGAGCGCGCGCAGGGCCTCCAGGGCCTCGGCCCCGATGAGGCCCGACCCGTAGTCGCTCGCCAGGACCGCCCGCGCCCCCCGGGCGGCGCGCTTGAGCTCGCGGATCACCCGCAGGGTGGCGCTCGCCGACAAGGGCCCCTTGGGGCCGCGGTCGACGCGCACGATCTGCTGCCGCCGGGTGGAGCGGCCGCCGGCCAGGATGCGCGTCTTCGACTCGGTGGCCCGCTCGGGCAGGCGCAGGATGCCGCTCACCTCGACCCCGCTCGCGGCCAGGGCCTCGAGGAGCCGCGACCCGAGGGCGTCGTCGCCCACCGCGCCCACCGCGCGGACCCTGACCCCGAGCGCGGCCAGGTTGAGCGCGGCGTTGCCGGCGCAGCCGGCCCGGATCTCGGTCCGCTCGTAGCGGACGATGAGCACCGGCGCCTCCCGGCTGATGCGCTCGGTCTCGCCGAAGACGTACTCGTCGGCCACGAAGTCGCCGACCACCACCACCTCCGCGCGCGCGAAGCGGTCGAGCAGGGCGGCCGGGTGGGCGAGCGGGTGCAGCGTGGCGGGGCTGCGCATCGCGGGCAGTTCCTACCGCTTAGCACCGCCTCGGTCAACGTGCGCGTTCGGCGGCGGGCCCCCCGAGGGCGCGCCTTCACCAGGGGGACGGGTCTTGAAGCGGCGGTGCAGCCAGTACCACTGTTCGGGGTAGGCCCGCACCCATCGCTCGAGGCGGTCGTTGAGCTCCTGGGTGAAGGCGAGCACGTCCGCCGCGCGGTGCCCGGTCGAGGGCGGGGCGAGCGGGCCCTCCACCACGAGCCGGTGGCGCCCCCCCTCCCGCGGCAGGGCCACCGCGAAGAAGACCTTGGCCCCCGTCCTCAGGGCGAGCACCGCCGGGGTGGCGGAGGTGGCGGCCTTGACCCCGAAGAAGTTCGGGAAGATGGCCCGGTGGAGGGGCTGGTTCTGGTCGATGACGTACCCGAGCACTCGGCCCTCGGCGAGGGCGCGCCGGGCGGCCCACAGGGTCGCCCCCCGGCGCGCCACGAGCTCCTTCACCCCGGCCCGCGCCCGCGCGCCGCGCCACAGGTCGTTGAGGCGCGAGCGGCCCATCCTTCGGGTGATCATGGTGATCGGAAAGCCGAGCAGGGCGTGCACGGCCGCGAGGAGCTCGAAGGGGCCGAAGTGCCCGGTGCAGACGATGACCCCGCGCCCCGAGGCGCGCTCGGCCAGGAGCCGGTCCATGCCCTCGTACACGAAGTACCCCTCGAGTTCCTCCCGGGAGAGCCGCGGCGCGAGGAGGAACTCCGGCGCCATCCGCCCGAGCCGCTTGAAGCTCGCTCGGCCGATGCGGCGCCGCTCCGCCTCGCCGAGGTCGGGGAAGGCGAGGCGGAGATTCGAGAGCACCACCCCCCGGCGCACCCGCACGAGCCAGGCGAGCTCGCCCGCGAGCTCCCCGAGCGCACCGAGGAGGGCGCGCCGCCAGCCTTGGACGGGCCGGGCCCCGGCGATCATGGCTAGCCCGGGCCCTCGCGCGGGGCCGCCCCCGCCCGGAGCACGCGGAGGAGGAGTTCCTCCAGCACCTCGCCGCCCGCCACCACCTCGGCACCGATGCGGACCACCCGGAAGCGCGTATCCCGGGCGAGGCGCTCCGGCAGGCGGACCGCGTCCTTCTCGGTGGTGGCCACCACCTCGCAGCCCTTCGCCTCTGCCTCCTCGAGCGCGAGGGCCACCTCGCGCTCCGAGAAGAGGTGGTGATCGCGGTAGACGCGCTCGGCCACCACCTCCGCCCCGAGGGCGAGGAGGGTCGCCCGAAACCCGTCCGGCCGCGCCAGCGCGCAGAGGAGCAGGGTGCGCCGCCCGGCGAGCGCGTCGGCGCCGCACGAGCGAGCGACGAGGCCGTCGAGCACGTCCTCCACGGCGTGGCGCGACTCGACCGGCCTGTGTCCGGTGGCGGCGAGGGCCTGCGTGCGGAGGAGGGCGAGGCGCTCGGGGCTCGCCCGGTCGACCTGCGAGATCCAGGCGAGGTGCGCGCGGCCGAGCGCCGAGGGAAGCTCCCGGTTGGGGCCCCGCGGCAAGAGGTGGCCGTTGCCGAAAGGATCGCGGCCGTCGAGCACCACGATGTCGAGGTCGCGGGCGAGGCCGAGGTGCTGGAAGCCGTCGTCGAGCACGAGCGCGTCGGCCCCGAGGGCCACGGCGCGCCGGGAGAGCTCGGCCCGGCTCGGCCCGCACAGGACGAGCGTCCCAGGCAGGCGCCGCGCGAGGAGGAGGGGCTCGTCGCCGGCCTCGGCCGCCCCGAGCAGCAGCCGTTCCCCGTCCGAGACCACCCTGGGATCGGCGCGGCGGGCCCCTTATCCTCGGGAGAGCACCGCCACCTTCCGCCCGCGCGCCCGCTGGCGCGCGGCGACGAGGAGGGCCACCGGGGTCTTGCCGGCGCCGCCCACGGTGAGGTTCCCCACCGAGACCACCGGCACCGG
>DATJVF010000411.1:0-7741 GCA_035501995.1 Anaeromyxobacteraceae bacterium | reverse complement strand
GAGCGAGCTCAAGGTGTCGGAGGTCTCGGTGGAGGCCGCCACCGCCGAGCTGGCCGGGATCGGCGAGCGCACCCGCGCGCAGGCCGCCGAGGTGGAGGGCCTGAAGGGGCAGGCCGAGGCCCTGGCCGCCGAGCGGGAGACCCTCGAGAAGCGGCGGGCCGAGCTGGGCGCGCTCTCCGGCGAGGACGAGGTCCGGCTCCTGGAGGCCGAGGAGCATGTCCGCGAGCTCACCCGCGAGGGCGGGGCGCTCCTCGCCGAGGCCGAGGCCGCCCGCGCCGAGGCGAGCGCCGCGCTCGGGCGGGCCTCCGGCCACCGCAGCCAGCTCGAGCAGCTCGCCCGCCGGCGCGCCGACCAGAGCGCGCGCCTCGCCGCCAACCGGGCCGAGGCCGAGGAGATCGCGCGCCGGGCCGCCCAGCTCGACGGCTCGCGCTCGAGCTACCTGGGGGAGCTCGGCAAGACGAGGCAGCTCAGGCTGCGGCTGGAGGCCGAGCGGGGCGCGCAGGAGGAGCTCCTCGAGCGGACCCGCTCCGAGTTCATCGAGAACGAGGCGCGGCTCATCACCCTGCGCGAGGAGCTCGGCGACAAGCGGGCCCGCCTCACCTCGCTCGTCGAGGTGCTGCGCAACTACGAGGGGTACGGGCGCGGGGTGCGCAGCCTCATGACCCGGGCCGGCCAGGGCGAGGACCCGGCCGACCGGGGCGTCTTCGGGCTGGTGGCCGACGTGGTCTCGGTCCCGCCCGAGTACGAGAACGCGGTGGAGGCCGTGCTGGGGGAGCGCCTCCAGTACGTCATCGTCGAGAGCCACGCCCAGGGGATGGAGGCCATCGACTTCCTGAAGAGCGCCGCCGAGGGGCGCGCCTCGCTCATCCCGCTCGCGCGCCTGCGCGGGGCGGAGCAGGCCGAGGCGGCCGAGCCGGCCCGCGGCCACCCGGGCTTCGTGGCCTCCTGCCTGGAGGTGGTCCGCCTCGATCCGGCCTACGAGAAGCTGGCGAGCTTCCTCCTCAGGGACGCCGTCATCGTGCGCGACCTCCCCGCCGCCCTGGAGATGTGGCAGGCGGCGGCCCACCCCACGACCCTCGTCACCCTCGACGGCGAGGTGCTCGACCCCTACGGGGTGGTCACCGGCGGACCCCTCGAGGGCGAGGGGCACGGCGCCCTGCAGCGGCGTCGCGAGGTGCAGGAGCTCGAGGAGACGGTGCGCCAGTTCGAGGCCGAGTTCGCCTTGGCCCAGGAGCGCCACCGCACGCTCCAGGTCCGGGTGCTGCAGCTCGAGGCGGCCTTGAAGAGCCTCGACAAGGACGGGCGCGAGAAGGAGCTCAAGGCCCTCGAGCAGGAGAAGGACCTCGCCCGGCTGGCCGAGGAGCTCGAGCGGCACGCCGCGCGGGTCGGCCAGCTCGAGGCCGAGCGCGGCGCGCTCGAGGAGGGGCTCTCGGCGGTCGCCCGCGAGGACGAGGAGCACCGGCTGCTCGCAGCCACCGCCGAGGCGGAGCAGTCGCGGGCCGAGGAGCGGGCCCGCGAGGCGGTGAGCGCCGCCGAGGCGGCCAAGGGACAGGCCGACCTCCTCACCGCCCAGGTGACGAACCTCAAGGTCAAGGTGGCCGCCGACAGCGAGCGCAAGGAGTCGCTCGGCGGGGCCCTGCGCCGCATCGAGGAGCTGCGCCGCGAGGTCGAGGAGCGCCGCTCCCGGCTCTTCGCCACCCTCTCCGAGGCCAACGCCCGGGCGGCCGAGCTGCGCGGGCGCCTCGACGGGACCGCCGAGGACGTCGCCCGGCTGCGCCAGGATCACGAGCAGGCGAAGGCCGAGCTCGCGCGCGAGCGGCAGGCCGAGGCGGCGCTCTCGGAGGCCCTGCGGGTGCGGGACGGCACCCTGCGCGAGCTGCGCCGGCGCGCCGACGAGAAGAGCCAGCGCGGCGCGGCGGCCGCCCTCACCGCCCGCGAGCAGGCCCTCGCCCTCTCCCACCTCGACGAGTCGGTCCGCGAGCGCTGCCAGGCCGAGCTCCGCTGGGAGGTGCAGCGCTTCCACATGCAGCGCCCGCCGGGGGAGGAGGAGCGCGAGCGCCTCGAGATCCTCAAGGCCCAGGCCGAGCGGATGGGGCCGCTCAACCTCACCGCCATCGAGGAGTACGACGAGCTCGCCCGGCGCCACGAGTTCCTGCAGGGGCAGAAGGCCGACCTGGAGGCCTCCCTGGCCGACCTGAAGAGCGCCATCGTCAAGATCAACCGCGCCTCGCGCGAGCGCTTCCGAGAGACCTTCGACCTCGTGAACGAGAAGTTCCAGCAGGTCTTCCCCCGCCTCTTCAACGGCGGGCGCGCGGGCCTGGCCCTCACCCAGGACCCGGAGGGCGGCGAGATCGAGGGCGGGGTCGAGATCTTCGCCCAGCCGCCCGGCAAGAAGCTCCAGAACGTGAACCTGCTCTCCGGCGGCGAGAAGGCCCTCACCGCGGTCTCCCTCATCTTCGCCATCTTCCTCATCAAGCCCACCCCCTTCTGCCTGCTCGACGAGGTCGACGCCCCGCTCGACGAGGCCAACGTCGGCCGCTACAACGAGCTCGTGAAGGAGATGAGCAAGGCCTCCCAGTTCATCCTCATCACCCACAACAAGCGCACCATGGAGGCGGTCGACACCCTGTACGGCGTCACCATGGAAGAGCCGGGCGTCTCGAAGCTCGTCTCGGTGAGGCTGGCCGAGCGGGCGCGGCCGGCGGCTTAGGGGCGGGCGGCCTTTTCTCGCGGCGGCGGCCAGCGCAGGTCGGGGCGGCCACGACCGCTCATTGACACCCCGCGCGGTGCGCCCCTATATGCTGACAGCCCTTTCCCCGGATCATCCGTGAAGCCCACCCTCGCCTTTCTGCCGCCGCAGCTCGCCTTCGCCGCGAACGACGCCGTCGGCCTGGCCCTCGTGGCGCTCCTCGTCCTGCTCCTCGTGGCGGCGGCGATGGCCCTCCTGCGGCGCCGGCGCCGCCCACCCGTGCTGCCGGAGGCGCCGCCGCCCCGACCCCCGGAGAGGGAGCGCGTCCGGGAGCCCCTCCCGCCGCCTTCCCCGCCCCCCTCCCCGGCGCTCTCCAAGGAGGTGCTCGAGGAGCAGCGCCGGGAGGAGTACCGGAAGAAGAAGGAGGAGGAGCGGGCGGCGAGGGAGCGTCGCCGCCTGGAGCGGGAGGAGGCGGAGGCGCGCGCCCGCGAGGAGGCCGCGCGCCTCGAGCGCGAGGCCGAGGAGGCCCGGCAGCGGGCCCTGGAGGAGGAGCGGCGGCGGGTCGAGGCCGAGGCCGGGCGCACGCTCGCCGCCGGGCTCGAGAAGACGCGCGGCGGCTTCATGGCGCGCCTCAACGCGCTCTTCACCGGCGGCAAGGCTGTCGACGACAAGGTGCTGGCCGACTTGGAGGAGGTGCTGTTCACCGCCGACATCGGGGTGCAGACCGCCACCCATCTCCTCGAGGGCGCTCGCGCCCGGGCCAAGAAGAACGAGCTCTCCGACCCCGAGAAGCTGCGCTCGGTCCTGCGCGAGGACGTGGAGCGCATCCTCGCCCTCGACGGGCAGGCGGGCGGGGGCCTCGCCATCGGGCCCGAGCGGCCCTTCGTGGTCATGGTGGTGGGCGTGAACGGCAGCGGCAAGACCACCACCATCGGCAAGCTCGCCGCCCAGGTGAAGCGGGCCGGCCACAGCGTGCTCCTCGGCGCGGGCGACACCTTCCGGGCCGCCGCCGGGGAGCAGCTCGAGGTGTGGGCCGGCCGGGCGGGCGCCCCCATCGTGCGCGGCCGGGAGGGCTCGGACCCCGCCAGCGTCTGCTTCGAGGCGGTGAAGCAGGGGGTCGAGGGCGTGGCCGAGGTGGTCCTGTGCGACACCGCCGGCCGCCTGCACACCAAGGCGCCCCTCATGGAGGAGCTGAAGAAGGTGAAGCGGGTCATCGCCAAGGCCTGCCCCGGCGCGCCGCACGAGGTGCTGCTCGTCCTCGACGCCACGAACGGGCAGAACGCCATTGCCCAGGCGCGCCAGTTCCACGAGGCCTTGGGGGTGACCGGCATCGTGCTCGCCAAGCTCGACGGCACCGCCAAGGGCGGGGTGGTCATCGGCATCTGCGACGAGCTCAAGCTGCCGGTGCGCTACGTGGGGGTGGGCGAGAAGGTGGCCGATCTGCGCCCCTTCGCGCCCCACGAGTTCGTGGAGGCCCTCTTCGGCGCGCCATAGCGGGGGCCCGCGCCCGCGGGTGCTCCCCCCGCTCCCCCTCAGGCTTGCATCGCGGGCGGCCTCGGTCTATGGGGTGGCCACCTTGCGGCCGACCGTCCTCTTCTTCGACGTCGACGGCACGCTCGTCGACGCGGCCGGCGCCGGCCGCCGCGCCATGGAGGGGGCGCTCGAGGCCCACCTCGGGCCCCGGGTGAGGCGGGAGGAGCGCTGGCTCGCCGGCCTGAGGCTCGACGGGATGAGCGACCGGCTCATCATCCGCGAGGCGCTCCTCGCGGTGGGCCTCCCCTTCGACGGGGCCCTCTCCGTCCGCATCCTCGAGACCTACGCCGAGATCCTGAGGGACGAGATCGCCGGACCGCGCTACGCGGTCCTCCCCGGCGTGGAGGCGCTCCTCGGGGCGCTCTCGGCCAGGGGGGCCCTCTTCGGCCTGTGCACCGGCAACGTCGAGCCCGGAGCGCGCCTCAAGCTCGGCCGCGGCGGCCTCGAGCGCTTCTTCGAGTACGGCGCGCGGTCCATCTCCGGGTTCGGCTCCGACGGCGAGGCGCGCGAGCTCATCGTGGCGGCCGCCCTCGGGCGAGCGAGCGCTCGCCTGGGGCGATCCCTCGCCCCCCAGGAAGCCCTGGTCATCGGCGACACTCCGCGCGACATCAGCGCCGCGAGGGCGGTGGGGTGCCGGGTGCTGGCGGTGGCGACCGGCCGCTTCAGCGTCGAGGCCCTGCGGGCCGAGGAACCCGACTACGCGGTGAAGGACCTCTCGCAGGAGGGGGCGATGGCGCTCCTGCTCGACGAGGGGCCGCTCTCTTCCGGCCCGGGACCGGCGGCATGAGGCGCGCGAGGCGCGAGGAACCGCTCACGCTCACCCTCTCGGGCCCTCGCCTGGCGGCGAGGCGCGCCTCGCCGGCCGACGCCCGGGAGCTGCAGGCCTGCCTGGAGAGCGCACCCCGCTACTACACCCTCACCGAGGGAAAGCCGCCCCGGCCCGAGACCGCCGCCGAGATGCTGGCGGACGCCGAGTTCGACGACCGCCGCCACCTCTTCCTGCTCGCGCCTCGCCCGGACCGCCCCGCGGTGGGGCTCCTCGACCTCTACCTCGACTACCCCGAGCCGCGGACCGCACAGATCGGCCTCTTGCTCTTCCGCGAGGCTTGCCAGGGCCAGGGGTACGGCCGGGAAACCACCGCCGTCCTTGAGGCGGAGCTCTTGCAGATGGGCTACAGCGCGCTGCGCATCGCCGTCCTCGACGGGAACCCCGAGGCGAGCCTGTTCTGGGAGCGGCTCGGCTTCTCGGCCATCGGCCGGCTCGACCGGGCCGCCACCGTGTACGAGAAGGTCCTCGGCTGACGAGCCGGGTACCGGAACTCGAAGCATCAGGCGGGCGGGCGCTTCATCGCCCGCTTCAAGCGGCCACCCCTCGCCGTCGCAGAGAACCACGAGGGCCTGCGGGGCGGCGCCTTAAAGGCAGGAGTTGCAGGGCCCTTGAGGCGTGTGCAGAGGGTCGCCGACACCGTCGGGCCCCCCTCGAAGAGCAGGGTAGTAATGGGAACCCGTTCACTTTGGCCTCGCGCGGGTCACCTTCTTGGGGTACCTCTCAGCACCGCCATGTCGCTCGTGGGCGAAGGTGCCGCTCTGGCGACCTCGGTCTTCTGGGCCGGTAGCGCGGCCTTCTTCACCCTCGCCGGGCGCAGGATTGGTTCTCAGCCCGTGAATATAGGGCGGCTGCTGATAGCGCTGGGCGTCCTCTCGCTGGTTCACCTGTTCCTCTTCGGGACGCCGTTCCCATTTGGCGCCGGCGCAGCACGGTTGGGCTGGCTTGCCGCTTCTGGGCTCATCGGTTACGCGGTCGGGGACGCCGTGCTCTTCGAGTCCCTCGTGCTCATCGGCCCACAGCTGGCCATGCTGGTCATGACCACCTCGCCTCTCTTCAGCGCGATCTTGGGCTGGGCCCTCCTCGGCCAGGGTCTCTCCCTCCCGAAACTCCTCGCCATGATGGTCACCATCGGCGGCATCGCCCTGGTGGTAGGCCCCGGTCGCAACGGAGAGTCCCATCCCCACCTGCGTCGAGGTGTGATCCTCGGGCTCGGTGGGGCGCTCGGGCAGGCGGTCGGTCTCCTCTTCTCGCGCTACGGCCTGGAAGGCGGCTTCCATCCCGTCTCCGCCAACCTCATCCGCATCGTCGCCGGCTCCGTGGTGCTGCTCGTCTGGTCTGGCGTCCGCAACGAACTGCCCGGACACCTGGCCAGCTTCAGCGACGACTGGTCGGCCTTGGGACTGACCGCCATCGGTGCAGTGGTGGGCCCGGTTCTGGGAGTCGTGGCCTCGCTCGTGGCCATCGCCCATGCCAGCCTCGGCGTGGCGGCGACGCTCATGAGCCTTGCCCCCGTGCTGCTTCTGCCAGCGGCCCATGTTCTCTTTCGGGAGAAGGTGGGCTCGCGCGCCGTCCTCGGTACCGTGGTGGCGCTGGCCGGAGCCGCCGGTTTGTTCTGGCTGTGACCGTCCTACTCGCTCGTGCGAGGCGCTCGTCCGTCCATGCCTTGCGTCGACCGTGGACACACTACCCGGCCACGCCTCCGGCGGGCACCCGCCTCCGCAAGCCAGCTCCTGGAACTCGTCGGTAGCGCGCCAGGTCACCGGGCGCGGCGACCGGCCGCCACTTCTCGTCGGCCGGAACGGGGGCGGCGCCGACCACGCTCGCCCTTCGCACCGCAGCGGGCGACTCCTCCACGGGCTGTCCCTCACCCTAACTCGGCGATGGTAGACGAAGGAGGATGCTGCCACCCGCCGAGGATCGTCCCCGGCGCGCTCGAGGACCGCAAGCGCTCTGCCTAGAGTCGAGCCTCGAAAGACACGCAGCCGGGGTCAGCCCCCCTCGAGTTCGGCGGCGCCGGGGTGCTTCCCTGCTTCCACGAAATCCTGGCGGCGTCGCGCGAACTCCTGCGCAGGTCAAGGCGTCCGCGCGGCTCTTTCGGCCCACGAGCCGTGCCAGACGGGCGGATCGAGCGTGAGCACGTCAGGGATGCCCGGAACGGCGACCCGGGCGAGCGCGAGCGAGATGCCGGCGAGCCCCGTCATCAGCCCAGGGGACTCGAGGCCGGCTGGATTCGAGCAACGCCAACCGCTGGCGGCAGCCTCGTCGAGCGCTGATTCGATGAAGCTCGCGGCCGTCCTTGCGAGCGTTTCATCGGCGAGCACCTCTCCCGCACGCGCGAGAAGGGTCGCATTGCCGAGTCGCCCGTGGCAGAGGCCGTGGCTCGCCTCCCGCCCGGCCAAAGCGGTGGCCGCGACCGCCAGCCCGATCTCGTGATCGATCTCCGGATCCGAGAGTAGATCACGGCAGGCGAGGCGGGCCAACCCGATACCGGGTGCGCCGTGGCACCAGGTCGTTTGCGCGACGGTTGTGCCAGCGCGTCGGCGTGCGCGGTGATCGTCGCTGTCTCGGTGGTCCGGCCAATTGCCGAGGCCGATCGAGAAGCAGCTGCGCTCGTACGCGTGGGCGCCACGGGCGGCCGCGAGGAATCGCTGGTCACCGCAAGCCGCCCAGAGTCGCGCGAGCGCGAGCGC
>DATJVF010000410.1:0-3882 GCA_035501995.1 Anaeromyxobacteraceae bacterium | reverse complement strand
CGGCCCTCGACGGTGAACTTGCCGGCGGCCCGGCGCATGCGCAGGCGGCGCTCGTCCAGGATCTCGAGCGGGTAGGTGGAACCGCGGATGTGCACCTTGGCCTCGGTCCCTCCCTGATCGATCTGGACCGAGTAGCTTTCGGTGTCGACGAGCAGGCTGATGGTCCCGTAGTCGTGGCGGAAGGCGTCGACGCGGTGGACCTTGCCTCCCACCTCGACCTCGTAGAGACCGGGGCCCTGCAGGGTCACCCGGATGGTCTCTTCGCGCCGTCCGCCGTCGAGCAGCGCCACGTAGGTGCTCATCGGAGGCTCCCGCGCAAGGTCCTGGCCCGGCCCAGGCTCTGCCACCGGGATCGCCCCGGGGCGTGACGGTCGGCGCGGGCCGCGAAGCTCTCCGCCTCGTCGTGGTCGCGCTTGAAGGCCACCACCGCCGCCGCGATGAGGGCCACGTCCTCGTAGCGGGGATCGGGCCGCGCGAGGAGGTCCTTCGCGAACTGCGTGCAGAAGCCGGTGTCGTACTCGCCCGATCGGAAGGCGGGGTGGTCCAGGATCTTGGTGAGGTAGGTGAGGTTCACCGTGATGCCGTGGACGGTGTACTCGCCGAGGGCGCGCTTCAGCCGTTCGATGGCCTGCTCGCGGGTGGGGGCCCAGGCGAGGAGCTTGGAGATCATGGGATCGTAGAACTGGGGGACGACCCAGCCGGTGTAGACCCCGGAGTCGTCGCGGATGCCGGGGCCGTTCGGGACGCGCAGGTAGCTGATGCGTCCCGGGCACGGCATGAAGTTGCGGGCCGGGTCCTCGGCGTAGACGCGCGCCTCGATGGCGTGGCCGCGCCGCACCACCTCGTCCTGGCGCAGGTGCAAGGGCTCGCCCTGGGCCACCTCGATCTGCATGCGCACGAGGTCGAGGCCGGTGCAGAGCTCGGTCACCGGGTGCTCCACCTGCAGGCGGGTGTTCATCTCGAGGAAGTAGAAGCTGCGCTGGCTGTCGACCAGGAACTCCACCGTGCCGGCGCCACGGTAGTGGACGGCCTGGGCCGCCTTCACCGCCACCTCCCCCATGGCAGCGCGCCTGGCGTCGTCGAGGATGCAGGAGGGGCTCTCCTCGATCACCTTCTGCTGCCGCCGCTGGACCGAGCACTCGCGCTCGCCGAGGTAGATGCAGTGGCCGTGGGCGTCGGCGAACACCTGGATCTCGACGTGTCTCGGCCGGTCGAGGAACTTCTCGAGGTAGAGGCGGTCGTCGCCGAAGGCGCTCGCCGCCTCGCGGCGCGCGCTCTGCCAGAGGGCCTCGAAGTCCTCGCCGCGCTCGCAGCGCTTCATGCCCTTGCCGCCCCCGCCGGCGGCGGCCTTGATCATGACCGGGTAGCCGATCCCGTCGGCCAGCGTCCGCGCCTCGGCCTCGCTCCCGATGGGGGCCGCCGAGCCCGGCACGGTGGGCACCCCGGCCGCCTGCATGTTCTTGCGGGCGGTGGTCTTGACGCCCATGGCGTCCATGGACTCGGCCGGGGGGCCGATGAAGGCGATCCCGGCCGCCGCGAGCGCCCGCGCGAACTCCGCCTTCTCGGACAAGAAGCCGTACCCCGGGTGCACCGCATCCGCGCCGGTCGCCTTGCAGGCGGCGATGATCCGGTCCACCACCAGGTAGCTCTCCCGCGAGGGCGGCAGGCCGATGCGCACAGCCTCGTCGGCGAAGCGAACGTGCAGGGACCCGCGGTCGGCGTCCGAGTAGACCGCCACGGTCCTCAGGCCCATCTCGCGGCAGGTGCGCATGATCCGGACCGCGATCTCGCCGCGGTTGGCCACGAGGACCTTGCGGAAACGCCTGCGCTCGACGCTCATGGGAGGGACCTCTCGGGCTCTCTCGCGGCTTCCTTTCGCGGGGTGGCCACGATAGCCGCCCACCGCCGGGCGGTAAAGGCTGGCTCCTCGGCCCGGGGTCGCTGACGCTCCGCGTCATGCCCTGTCAGGCGGCGTCCACAGAAGGGGGCGCCCCGGGGGGAACCCTCGGGAGGACCCGCGCCCCGGACCTCGGATGAGCCGCGGCGGTCAGGCCCTCGGCTCGAGGAGCGCCTTCGCCATGGTGGCGCGGACCGCATCGCGCAGGTCGGAGGCGCTCTCGAAGCGAGCGGGGTCGACCGGGTCGAGGACCTCGACCCGCGCGTCCATCCGCTGGCGCAGGACGAGGCCGTGCTTGGGCAAGGTCTCGTGCGTGCCCTGCACCACCACCGGGATCACCGGTACCTGGGCCTCCATCGCCAGCCGGAAGGCGCCGTCCTTGAAGGGCTGGAGGCGGCCGTCGTCCGACCTCGTGCCCTCCGGGAAGATGAGGACTGGGGCGCCGCGGGCGAGGTGGCGCCGGCAGTGCTCCATCATGGCCTGGATCGAGCCGCGCGCCCCGCGGGAGAGCCGAACGTAGTCGTTGATGACCATGTTCCAGCCGACGAAGGGGACCCGGAAGTTCTCCGCCTTCGACACCCACTTGAACGGTCGGTAGAGGCCGTAGAGGACCAGGATGTCGACGAGCGACAGGTGGTTCGCCACGATCACCGCCGGGCCCCGCCAGGGCAGCTTGGCGCGGCCGGTGACCCGCGAGCGCCAGAGCGGGTTTGCGTACACGTAGAACGAGGCCCAGAAGCAGGAGAAGAGCTGCAGGGCCACCCGCCGCCGGTCGAACGGGTAGGTGACGACGAAGATGAGGAGCGCCGCCGTGAAGAAGACCGGCATCGTGAGCGCCACGAAGACCCAGTAGACCATGGAGAACGCGCGCAGCACGCGGGCATTGTCGGGCGAGCCGCTCGCGGCGCGCAAGGTGGAACGGCGGGTCACCCGGTGTGGGCCGCGCCCTCGAAGGGCGCGCTCTGGTCGCCCCGGATCGCCTCCAGGATGCGGTAGAGGCCGAACTTGGGGAGCCGCATGAAGCCCGCCCAGGCCGCCGCGGCCAGCGAGCCCTCCGAGAGCATGTCGCCCAGCCACTCGCCGGCGAAGCGGGGATCGCGCTGCTTCACCCCGGCCCCCGCCTCGCGTACCCAGCGGCGGTTGTGCCGCTCGTGGGCCCCCACCGGCGAGGCGAGGACGAGCGGCAGGCCGAGGGCGGCGAAGAAGCTCATCTCGGAGGGCTTGGTCCACAAGAGGTCGGTGCGGGCCAACAGGGCGTTCATCCCGGTGAAGTAGGCGCCGGTGTCCTCCTCGAAGAGGATCTCCACCCCCGGCGAGCCCTCCAGGCCCGCGGCACGGACGCACTCCGACAGGACCTCCGCCACCTTGCGCCTCACCCCGGCCACCAGCGCCACCCGCAGTCGCCCCTCGAGGACCTCGCGCCGCATGGAGGGGAGGAAGGCCCGCGGCAGGCCGGCCTGGGCCCCGGCGCCGCCGACCGCGAAGGCGAGCAAGGGCGGCCGCCCCTCCTCCTCGGCGGGCAGCGGGCCGAGGAAGTGGGCCACCTCCTCGCGCCGCTCTCGCCGGAACTCGCCGTCGCGGTCGAGCCGCACGATGCGGCCGGCCAGGTTCTTCGCCAGGGCCGAGAGCCCCGGTCCGCCCAGGAGCTCGTGCGGGAGCGGGTAGCCCGTGAAGGCGATCCGGGAGGCCGGCACGCCGTAGGCGCGCAGGCGCTTGCCGGCCCTCTGGGTGGGGACGAGGTAGCGGATCCGGGTCGCCGCCGGCGAGCGCGGCGCCCAGATCCGGTTCACGTCGGTGTCGGTGACCACGCAGTAGACCGGGCCGAGGCCGGCGCGGTCGGCCAGGATGGCCGGCGAGTAGAAGGTGGTGAGGAGCGGGCGACCGCTCTGCCTGAGCTCCTCCACGAGCCCCCGCCCGAGGTTGCGCCGGATGAGGCGGTCGAGGGTCTTCACCCCGTGGGTGGGCTCGGAGAGGTCGCGATAGGG
>DATJVF010000409.1:0-4421 GCA_035501995.1 Anaeromyxobacteraceae bacterium | reverse complement strand
CCCTTTCCGGCCTGCGGCTCACCGAGGCCTACACGGCCGAGGGCGGCTTCACCGCCCTCGGGGGCCACCGCGCCGCCAAGGCCCTCCTCTCCCTTTCCCCGCGGCCGACCGCCATCTTCGCCTGCAACGACCTCATGGCCCTCGGGGTCCTGCGCGCCGCCGCCGAGCTCGGGCTGGCCGTGCCGCGCGGCCTGTCGGTGGTGGGCTTCGACGACGTGGAGCTGTTCCGATACATCCACCCGGCCCTCACCACGGTGGGGCTCTCAATCCGGGCGCTGGGCGAGGCCACCGTGGAGGCGCTCCTCGCTCGCATCGCGCGGCCGAAGGGCGGACCGACCCGAAGGCGACTCGGGCCGAGCCTGTACGCCCGCGAGAGCAGCGCCGAGCCCGCCGAGCGCCAGGACCTCGGCGCGGGGGGCACCCCGTGACGCCACCCGAGGTGGTGGTCGTCGGCAGCATCAACATGGACCTCGTGGCGCGGGCGCCCCGGCTGCCCGTCCCCGGCGAGACGATCGGTGGAGCGAGCTTCGCCACCCTGCCCGGGGGCAAGGGCGCCAACCAGGCGGTGGCCGCCTCGCGGCTCGGCGCGCGCACCGCCATCATCGGCTGCCTGGGCCGGGACGCCTTCGGGGCCGCGCTCCGCGAGGGCCTGGAGCGGGACCTCGTCGACACCCGCGGCGTGCGCGCGGTGGAGGGGTCGAGCGGGGTAGCGCTCATCGTGGTCGACGACGCCGGCCGCAACGGGATCGTGGTGGTCCCGGGGGCCAACGCCGAGCTGGAGCCCGCCGACGTCGACGCCCACGCGGAGCTCTTCGCCGCCGCGCGGGTGGTGGCCCTCCAGCTCGAGACGCCCATGGCCACCGTGCTCCACGCCGCGGCCCGGGCCCGGGCCCTCGAGAAGACGGTGGTGCTGAACCCGGCGCCGGCCCGGCCGCTGCCGCAAGGCCTCATCGCCTGCGCCGACTTCCTGGTCCCGAACGAGATCGAGGCCTCCATGCTCACCGGGCTCGAGGTGCGGGGGGTGGAGGCGGCCGTGGCGGCCGCCGAGGCCCTGCGGGCGCAGGGGGCCCGCCAGGTGATCGTCACCCTCGGGGAACGGGGGGTGGTGGTGGCCACCCCGCAGGGCGCCCGGCACGCCCCGGCGCCCCGCGTGAAGGCAGTCGACACCACGGCGGCCGGAGACACCTTCATCGGCGGGCTGTGCGCGGCGCTGGTGGCGGGACGCGAGCTCTTCGCGGCCGTCGACTACGCCCAGGCCGCCGCCGCCCTCTCCGTCACCAGGCCCGGGGCGCAGCCCTCCATCCCCTTCGCCCGCGAGATAAGACTCTAGGGAGGCGGCCCCGGGGACCGCCGCGATTGCTCGCCATTCGCCCCAAGACCCCGGCGGGGCCCGGGCGGAGCCGCCGGAGCGCCCGCCCGGTCGGATGGAAAAGCGGAACGGCCGCGGGCGCTTGGCCTCGGAGAGCGGCGGCGGCCGCGCGGCCCGGGGCCTCCTCCCGCCGCCCACGGGTGCGGCCAAAGGGTCTCCGGCAAGGGCGAGGGCCTCGTCTATAATACCAGGCCCACTTGACGATGAGTTCACTCGTCGCGCGGAGAGAAGGGCGGCCATGTATCTCGGGATCGACGTCGGAACCTCGGAAGTCAAAGTGCTCCTCGTGGACGAAGGGGGATCGGTGCTCGCCTCGGCGGGCTCGCCGCTCGAGGTCTCGAGGCCCAAGCCGCGCTGGTCGGAGCAGTCGCCCGAGGCCTGGTGGGAGGCCACCCTCTCGGCCCTCGGCCGCCTCAAGGAGACGCACCCTGCGCCGCTCGCGGCGGTGCGCGGCATCGGCCTGTCCGGGCAGATGCACGGGGCCACCCTGCTCGACGCGGCCGACCGGCCGCTGCGCCCGGCCATCCTGTGGAACGACGTGCGCTCCGACCGCGAGTGCGAGGAGCTGGTGGAGCGCGTGCCGGACGCGCCGGCCATCACCGGCAACCTGGCCATGCCCGGCTTCACCGCGCCGAAGCTGCTCTGGGTGGCGCGCCACGAGAAGGAGGTCTTCCTCCGGGTGGCCTCGGTGCTCTTGCCCAAGGACTACCTGCGCCTGCGCCTCACCGGCGAGAAGTTCTCCGACATGTCCGACGCGGCCGGCACGCTGTGGCTCGACGTGGCGCGCCGCGACTGGTCCGACCGCATGCTGGAGGCCTGCGGGCTCTCGCGGGCGCACATGCCCCGCCTGGTCGAGGGAAGCGCGCCGGCCGGGACGCTGCTGCCGGAGCTGGCCCGCCGCTTCGGCATGCGCGAGCCGGTGACGGTGGCGGGCGGCGGCGGCGACAACGCGGCCAGCGCGGTCGGGATCGGGGCGGTGGCCCCCGGCGCGGGGTTCGTCTCCCTCGGGACCTCGGGCGTCATCTTCGTGGTGAACGATCGCTTCCTGCCGAACCCGGCCCGGGCGGTTCACGCCTTCTGCCACGCCGTCCCCGGACGCTGGCACCAGATGAGCGTCATGCTCTCCGCCGCCAGCTGCCTGCGCTGGGTCACCCAGCTCGTGGGCGGAGCGGGGGAGGCGGAGATGGTGGCCGAGGCCGAGCGGCTCGACCCCGAGGCCCGCGCGCGCGCCCCCCTGTTCCTGCCCTACCTCTCCGGCGAGCGCACGCCCCACAACGACCCGGCCGCGCTGGGGGTCTTCTTCGGGCTCACCCACGGCACGGGCCGGGCCGCCCTCGTCTACAGCGTCCTCGAGGGCGTGGCGTTCGGCCTCTGCGACGGGCTCGAGGCGCTGCGCTCGGCCGGGACGGACGTGGGGGTCCTCTCCCTGGTGGGCGGCGGGTCGCGCAGCCCCTACTGGGCCCAGCTCATCGCGGACGTGCTGGGAGCGCGGCTCGAGACCCATGCCGGCGGCGAGACCGGGGCGGCCCTCGGAGCGGCGCGCCTCGCCCAGCTCGCCTGCGGAGGGCGCGAGGAAGCGGTCTGCGCGCGTCCCCCACGGCTCCGCGAGTACGAGCCCTCCCGGGAGGCCGCCGCCGGCCTCGCGGGCCGCCTGCGCCAGTTCAGGCAGCTCTATCGGGCGGCCGCGCCCGTCTGGCGCGAGGCCTGTTAGCGCGGGTGGGACCCTAGCGAGCGCGCCAGGGCGGCCGTCAGGTCCACCAGCCGAACCAGCCCTCCGGGCGGGCAGCCTCGGCGGCGCGGCGGCCCCGCGCGTAGGCCTCGTCGTTGAGCGCGGCCACGGCCGGGCCCTTGTCGCGCAGGGCGTAGCGGACGGCCTCGAGCACGGTCGCGTCCGGCAAGAGCCCGGTCAGGGCCTGCAGTGCGCCCAGGGCGACGACGTTCTTCACCCGCGGCTGGCCGAGGTCGAGCGCGATCTCGGAGCAGGGTACGCCCACCGAGCGCACCGACGGGTCGAGGGCCACCGGGGCGTGGACCACCGAGCTGTCGTAGACCACCACCCCGCCCGGCACCACCGCCGGGCCGAACTTGGCGAGGCTCGGGGCGTTGAAGGCCACCAGGCCGTGCGGGGTCGGCACGTCGGGCGAGAGCACCTCCTCCTCGGCCAGCCGGACGTCGGCGTAGGAGGTCCCGCCGCGCGACTCCGGCCCGTAGCTCGGGATGTGGGTGGCGTCGAAGCCCTCGTGGATGGCGGCGTGGGCGAGCAGCATGGCGGCGGTCTGGGCGCCGTCGCCGCCGGCCCCGGCGAGCTTGAGCCCGACGTCCACCCCGAAGGCGGTGCGGGGGAACCCGCTCCCGTGGCGGGGTGGGGGAGGCTCCTTCGCTCCCAGGGCCTCGAGGAGGACGTCGGGATGGTAGGACGGCGTCCGCCAGGAGCCCCACCCCTCGGTGACGAGGTCCTTCTTCACCCCGAGCGGGAAGACCGGCACCATGCTCTCCTTCACCCAGCGTTCGGCCTCGGAGGGGGTGAGGCGCAGGTGGGTCGGGCACTCGGCCAGCACCTCCACGAAGGAGAAGCCCTTGTTCTCCACCTGGAGCCGCAGCGCCTTCTCGATGGCCCGCGCGGCGCGCACCCGCTGCTTGGCGTCGAAGAGGGCCACCCGCTCCACGTACACCGGGCCGTCGAGCAGGGCCATCACCTCGGCCATCTTCAGCGGCTGGCCCATGTGGGCGTCGCGCCCGGTCGGGCTGGTGCTGGTCCGCTGCCCGAGGAGGGTGGTGGGGGCGAGCTGGCCGCCCGTCATCCCGTAGATGGCGTTGTTCACGAAGACCACCGAGATGGGGATGCCGAGCTGCGCCGCCTGCATGATCTCGGTGAGCCCGATGGAGGCGAGGTCGCCGTCGCCCTGGTAGCTCACCACGATGCTCTCCGGGTTGGCGAGCTTGTGGCCGATGGCCACCGCCGGCGCGCGCCCGTGGGCGGCCTGGGTGTTGCCGACGTCCAGGTAGTAGTAGAGGAAGACGGCGCAGCCGACCGGCGAGATGGCGACCGTGC
>DATJVF010000408.1:0-15068 GCA_035501995.1 Anaeromyxobacteraceae bacterium | reverse complement strand
TCCCCCCCGGGCCGGGCCCTCACCCGACCGCCAGAACCGCGAACGATGGCCGACGAGATCCTTCCGCCCCCGCCCCCTCCTACCGCTCCACCTCCCGGCGATGGGCCGCGGGCACAGATCAACATCGAAGACGAGATGCGCAAGTCGTATCTCGACTACTCGATGTCGGTCATCATCGGTCGGGCCCTGCCCGACGTGCGCGACGGCCTGAAGCCGGTGCACCGGCGCATCCTGTACGCGATGCACACCGAGGGGCTCCAGTACACGAAGCGCTACTCCAAGTGCGCCGGCGTGGTGGGCGAGGTCCTGAAGAAGTACCACCCCCACGGCGACGCCGCGGTCTACGACGCCCTGGTGAGGCTCGCCCAGGACTGGAACCTGCGCTACCCGCTCATCGACCCCCAGGGGAACTTCGGCTCCATCGACGGCGACCCGGCCGCGGCCTACCGCTACACCGAGTGCCGCCTGAAGAAGCTCGCCGACTGGCTGCTCGCCGACATCGACCGCGAGACGGTCGACTGGGGCCCGAATTTCGACGATACCACCCAGGAGCCACTCGTCCTGCCGGCGCGCTTCCCGAACCTCCTCGTCAACGGGAGCTCGGGGATCGCGGTGGGCATGGCCACCTCCATCCCGCCCCACAACATGGGCGAGGTGGTGGACGCCGCCATGCACCTCATCGAGAGCCCGGGCGCGACGGTCCAGGACCTCATGCGCTACATCCCGGGGCCGGACTTCCCCACCGCCGGGATCATCCTGGGGCGCGACGGCATCCGCAAGGCCTACGCCGAGGGGCGCGGCACCATCACCGTGCGGGCGCGCACCGAGATCGAGGTCCACCCCAAGACCGAGCGGGAGACCATCGTCGTCACCGAGATCCCCTACCAGGTGAACAAGGCCAAGCTCGTCGAGCACATCGCCGAGCTCGTGCGCGACAAGCGCATCGAGGGCATCTCCGACCTGCGCGACGAGTCCTCCCGCGAGGGCATGCGGATCGTCATCGAGCTCAAGCGGGACGCGGTGGCCCAGGTGGTCCTGAACAACCTCTTCGCGCACACCGCGCTGCAGACCGGCTTCGGGGTGACCCTGCTCTCCATCGACGGGGGGCAGCCGCGCACCCTCGACCTGAAGTCGATGCTGGAGCGGTTCGTGGCCCACCGGCGCGACGTGGTGACCCGCCGCACTCGCTACGACCTGCGCCGGGCGCGCGAGCGCGAGCACGTCCTGCTCGGGTTCCAGATCGCTCTCGACCACATCGACGAGATCATCGAGCTCATCAAGAAGGCGCCCGACCGCGACGTCGCCCGCGAGGGGCTCATGGCCCGCTTCGGGCTCTCCGAGGTGCAGGCGAAGAGCATCCTCGAGATGCAGCTGCAGCGCCTGACCGGCCTCGAGCGCCAGAAGATCCTCGACGAGCTCAAGGAGGTGCAGCAGCTCATCGAGCGGCTGCTCGAGATCCTCGGCTCCGAGAAGGTCCTCATGCAGGTCATCGTCGAGGAGCTGAGGGAGGTCCGCCAGCTCTTCGCCGACGCGCGCCGGACGGAGATCGTGGGCGAGGTCGACGACCTCGAGATGGAGGACCTCATCGCCGAGGAGGAGATGGTCGTCACCGTCTCCCACGCCGGCTACGTGAAGCGCAACCCGGTCTCGCTCTACCGCGCCCAGCGCCGGGGAGGACGCGGCAAGACCGGGGCCGCGGCCCGCGAGGAGGACTTCCTCGAGAGCCTGTTCGTGGCCTCCACCCACAGCTACCTGTTCGTCTTCACCGACAAGGGCAAGGTCTACTGGCTCAAGGTCCACGAGATCCCGCAGGCCTCGCGGGCCGCCCGCGGCAAGCCCATCGTGAACCTGGTCCAGCTCGCCCCGGGCGAGAAGGTGGCCGCCATCCTGCCGGTGCGGCAGCTCCCCGACCCGCCCGCCGGCCCCGAGGAACCGGCCGCCGGCGAGCCCCAGGCCGCCGAGGCCGAGCGCGCGCTCGCCCCGAGCCAGTTCGTCTTCCTCGCCACCCGCAAGGGGCTCATCAAGAAGACCCGCCTCGACGCCTACAGCCGCCCACGCGCCGCCGGGATCATCGCCCTCGGCATCGAGGAGGGCGACGCCCTCATCGCGGCGCGCCTCACCGACGGCGCCTCCCACGTCCTGCTCTCCACCGCCCAGGGCATGGCCATCCGCTTCGACGAGACCGACGTGCGGCCCATGGGGCGGGGCGCCTACGGGGTGAAGGGCATCACGCTCTCCGAGGGGGACGAGGTGGTCTCGGCCGAGGTGATCCCCGCCCCGCGCGAGGGCCTGCCGCCGGCCACCATCCTCACCGTCACCGCCAACGGCTTCGGCAAGCGCACCGAGTTCGGCGAGTACCGCCTGCAGAGCCGGGGCGGGAAAGGCATCATCACCATCAAGACCACCGAGCGCAACGGCGCGGTGGTGGCGGCCATCGCGGTGCTCGAGGCCGAGGAGGTGATGCTCATCACCAACAAGGGCATGCTCATCCGCATGCCGGCCAAGGGCATCAGCGTCATCGGGCGCAACACCCAGGGGGTACGCCTCATCACCGTCGAGTCGCGCGACGAGCAGGTGGCGGGGGTGGCCCGCATCGCCGAGAGCGCCGAGGCTGCCGAGGGCGAGAGCGGGCCCGACGGGGGCGAGGAGGGCGCGCCGGAGGAGGAGCTGGACGACGGCGGCGAGGGCGGTCCCGGGGGGGGCGACGGAGCCTCGGGGTGACCGGGTCGCCCGCCGCCCGCGCACCGCGCCTCTGGGCGCTCGCCCTGCTCGTCGTCGCCTGCGGGGGGGTCGCGCGGCAGCTCGACGACGCCAACGCGGCGCGCCACGACGGGCGCCCGCGCGACGCCCTGCGCGGCTACCAGGCGGTGCTGGGGGAGCTCGGGGAAGGGCACCTCGCCCCGCGCGAGGACGACTATCGCCTGCGAGCGCTCCGCTACGCCGCCGACGTCTCCTACCTGGAGCTGGCGGATTTCACCCAGGCCATCTCCTACTACCGCCGCATCGTGGCGCTCTACCCCGGCACCGAGGACGCCTGGCAGGCGCGCGCCATCACCGGCGACATCTACCGGGACCGGCTCCACGACCGGATGGCCGCCATCGCCCAGTGGGCCGACATCGCCGCCGGCGACGGCCCGCAGGCGGCCGCCTACGAGCTCAAGGTGGCCCGCGAGTACCTCGAGCTCAAGAACTTCGAGCAGGCGCGCACCGAGGCCCGCATCCTGCGCGAGCGCTGGCCCACCTCCGAGCTCGCCGACGAGGCGCAGCTCCTCACCGGCCAGGCCTGGGCGCTCGAGAAGCGGGTCGACGAGGCCCAGCGCGCCTTGAGCGCCCTCGTGGCCCACAAGCCCCGCCCCGACCTGGCCGCCCGGGCGCTCGAGGCCCAGGCCGACCTCGCCGCCCAGGAGGGCAAGCTCGACCGGGCCCTCGAGCTCTACAACCAGGCCCTGCCCAACCACCCCAACCCCGACACCATCCGGCTGGCCATCGAGCGGGTACGCGAGCGGCGCGACCGCTCGCAGCCGAGCGTGACCCCGGGCGACCGGGCCACCGCCTTCGACCGCCACCCGAAGCCGAGGGAGACCCCATGAAGACCGAAAAGAGCGACGCCCTCTTCGCCCGGGCCCAGGAACTCTTCCCGGGCGGCGTGAACAGCCCCGTGCGCGCCTTCCGGGGCGTGGGAGGGACCCCGCGCTTCATCGCCCGCGGCCAGGGGGCGCACCTGTGGGACGTCGACGGCCACGAGTACGTCGACTACGTCGGCTCGTGGGGCCCGCTCATCCTCGGCCACGCTCCGGCGGCGGTGGTGAGGGCGGTCGAGGAGGCCCTCGCGGAGGGGGCGAGCTTCGGGGCGCCCTCGCCGCGCGAGATCGAGCTCGGCGAGCTCGTCCGGGCGCGCATGCCGTGGGTCGAGAGGATGCGCTTCGTCTCCTCGGGCACCGAGGCCACCACCGCCGCCATCCGCCTGGCGCGCGGGTTCACCGGCCGCGACGACCTCCTCAAGTTCGAGGGCTGCTACCACGGCGCCGGCGATGCGCTGCTCGTCAAGGCCGGCTCGGGCGTGGAGACGCTCGGCCTGCCCGACTCGCCCGGGGTACCGAAGGACCTCGCCCGCCACACGCTCACCCTGCCCTACAACGACCTCGCCGCCGCCGAGGCCCTCTTCGCGGCCCGGGGCGCCTCCCTGGCGGCGGTCATCGTGGAGCCGGTGGTGGGCAACATGGGCGTGCTCGTGCCCCGGCCCGGCTACCTCGCCGGGCTGGCCGCGCTCTGCCGCCGCGCCGGCGCGCTGTTCATCGTGGACGAGGTCATGACCGGCTTCCGCCTCGGGCCGGGCGGCGCCTGCGGCCTCTTGGGGATCGAGCCCGACCTCGTCACCTTCGGCAAGGTCATCGGCGGCGGGCTGCCGGTGGGCGCCTTCGGCGGACGCGCCGAGGTGATGGACCTCGTCGCGCCCAAGGGGCCGGTCTACCAGGCGGGGACCCTGTCGGGGAACCCGCTCGCCATGGCCGCCGGCAGGGCCACGCTCGAGGCGCTCGACGCCTCCGCCTACGCGCGCCTGGAAGAGCTCTCGGCGCGGCTCGCGGCGGGCCTCCTCGAAGCCGCCCGCGCGGCGGGGGTGCCGGTGCAGGTGAACCGGGTGGGCTCGATGCTGACCGTCTTCTTCGCGGAGAAGCCGGTGTTCGACGCGACGAGCGCCCGGGCGAGCGACACCGGTCGCTTCGGCCGCTTCTTCCACGCCATGCTGGAGCGGGGAGTCTACCTGCCGCCCTCCCAGTTCGAGGCAGCCTTCGTCTCGCTCGCCCACACCGAGGAGGACCTCCGGCGCACCCTCGCCGCCGCCCGCCAGGCCCTGGCCCTCGTCCGCGGCTAGTGCGACCGGTCGGAGAGGGGCGCGGACCGTTGACGGCGGCGCCGCGCCCCTGCTATACGGCGCCCTCCGGCAAGCGAGAATGACGGCGGTTTTCCCGAGGGGTACCTTCGGGGGGAGGTCGCTGTGGCCGGACCGGACGGGCGCCGAGAGCGGGGCGGGCGGAGCGGGCCCGGGGAGAGCCGAGGGCTCTCCGACCTGGCGACGAGCTATCGCAAGGCCGCGCCCTACATGGCCGCGTCCACCCAGCTCGTGGCCGCGGTCGGGATCTTCACGGCGCTCGGCTGGTGGGGGGACGAGAAGCTGGGGCACCGGGTGCCGTGGATGTTGCTGCTCGGAGCGGCGGTGGGGATGGTCGGCGGTTTCGTGAGCTTCTTCAGGACCGTGCTAGGGAAACGCAAGCCGTGACGCGGCACTTCGCGATAGGGGCCCTGTTCGCCGCGGCCGCCCTGGCCGCGGCCCTCCTCGCCGGTCCCTACCGCCCGGCGGCGGTCCTGGGGGCGCTCGGCTCCTGCGCGAGCGGGCTCCTCTCGCTCCACCTCCTCGAGCGCAGCGCCCGGGCGCGAAAGCCGCTCCAGGCCGCCCTGGCGGTGATGGCGGTCATGTTCCTCGCCCGCATCGCGCTCGTCGCCGGGTCGACGGTGGCGGTGGCGCGGACGAGGGCCAGCGTGGCGGCCTTCGTGGTGGCCTTCTTCGTGCCGTACTTCTCCTTCACCGCGATCGAGGGCGCCTCCTTGAGCGCCCTCGCGCGCCGACCGGGACGGAGCGCATGACGAGCCTACTCGCCACCCTCATTCTCGCCACCGCCGCCGGGCCCCAGGGCGGGCCGGTCGGGGCGGCCCCGGCGCTCGTCGCCGAGGGCGAGGGAGAGGAGTCGTACGAGGTGGCCACCGAGGAGCGCGAGGCGACCCTGTCCGACGTCATGCTCGGGCACGTCTCCGACAGCACCAGGCTCGAGTTCCCGGGCTTCTGCCACGGGGGGTTCAGCCCCGAGTGCGAGTTCGACCTGCGCAAGGTCTTCGGGAAGAGCCTGGTCTTCCACCTCGGCTCGACGGTGGTGGACATGACCCCCACCAAGCACCTCGTCATGCTCTGGATCGCCTCCCTGCTCCTCGTCATCCTGGCCCTCTCGGCCGCCCGGCAGCGGCGCCTGGTGCCGCGCGGGCTCTACAACTTCGTCGAGCTCCTGGTGCAGTTCGTGCGCGACGAGATCGCCAAGAAGAACATCGGGCCCGAGGATGGCGACCGCTTCGCGCCCTTCCTCGTCACCGCCTTCTTCTTCATCCTGGTGGTGAACCTGTTCGGGCTGGTGCCCTGGGCCGCCACCGCTACCGGCAACATCGGCGTCACCCTGGCGCTCGCCGCCTTCACCTTCGTCATCACCCAGTACACGGCGCTCAAGTCCCAGGGCCTGGTGGGCTACCTGAAGCACCTCACCGGCGGGGTCCACTTCCTCTTGTGGCCCATCATGATCCCGGTCGAGGTGATGGGGCTCTTCACGAAGCCCTTCGCCCTCACCATCCGTCTCTTCGCCAACATGATCGCCGGGCACATCGTCATCCTGTCCCTGCTCGGCCTCATCTTCGCGCTCGGTTCGCCCTGGGTGGCCTTGGGCTCGGTGCCCATGGCCCTCGGGATCTTCGCCCTCGAGCTGTTCGTGGCCTTCGTCCAGGCCTACATCTTCACCATGCTCTCCTCGCTCTTCATCGGGCAGGGGCTCGTCCACCACGGGCACGAGGAGGAGCACGGCGAGGCCGGGGAGGACGCCGCGCACGGCGACCAGCTCTCTCACGTGGCCGGGAAAGCTCCCGGCCATGGGTAGTCGAGCGTAGTACACGCCACGGGAACGGGTGGCCCGTCACACTCCGCCCCTCGCACACGGAGCCCAGCTCATGACCAGCACCGCCCTCGCGTTCCTGTCCGCCGGCTTCGGCGCCGGCCTGGCCGTCCTCGGGGCCGGCCTCGGCATCGGCCGCCTGGCCGCCTCGGCCCTCGACGGCACCGCCCGCCAGCCCACCGCCACCGGCGACCTGCGCACCACCATGATCATCGCCGCCGCCCTCATCGAAGGGGTGACGCTCTTCGCCATCGTGGTCTGCGTCCTTCTCGCCATCAAGGCCTAGCGTGACCGGGGAGGGGCGCCGCCGAGGCGCCCCTCCCCCAACGGCTCCGGAGCCCTCATGACCGCCTTCATTCAGCCCGTCCTGGCCGCCGGCATCATGGACCTGCGGCCCGGCCTCACCCTGTGGACGGCCATCACCTTCCTCCTCCTCCTGGTGGTGCTGGGGCGCTTCGCCTGGGGCCCCATCATCCGCATGCTGGACGAGCGGGAGCGCACCATCCGCGACGCGGTGGAGCAGGCGAGGAAGGAACGCTCCGAGGCGGAGCGGATGCTCGCCGAGCAAACCGCCGCCCTCGCCGCCGCCCAGCGCGAGGCCGCCGCCCTGGCCCAGAAGTCGCGCCAGGAGGTGGAGGTGCTCCGCGCCGAGCTCACCGCGCGGGCCCGCAAGGAGGCCGACGAGCTGGTGGCCGCCTCCCGCCGGCAGATCGTGGAGGAGAAGGCCAAGGCCATCGCCGAGCTGCGCGGCCAGGTGGCGGACCTCGCCATCGCCGCCGCCGAGAGGCTCATCAAGTCCTCGCTCGACGAGAAGGCCCAGCGCGCCCTCGTCGAGGACTACCTGGCGAAGCTCCCCGCCGAGCGCGCCGCCTAGCACCTCCCGGGCCTACCCGCCTCCGCAGGCCGCCCATGGCGCTCGGGATCGGCATCGTCGGCCTCCCCAACGTCGGCAAGTCGACCCTCTTCAACGCCCTCTCCGGCTCGGCCAAGGCGCTGGCGGCGAACTACCCCTTCTGCACCATCGAGCCGAACCGGAGCATCGTCCTCGTCCCGGACGAGCGCCTCGCCCGGCTCTGTGCCCAGGGGCCCCCGCGCAGGGCCACCCCCACCACCCTCGAGTTCATCGACATCGCCGGGCTGGTGAAGGGGGCCTCGCGCGGCGAGGGGCTCGGGAACCAGTTCCTCTCCCACATCCGGGAGGTGGACGCGGTGGCCCACGTGCTGCGCTGCTTCGACGACCCCGACGTCGTGCACCTCACCGGTGCCGTCGACCCGCGGAGCGACCGGGAGGTGGTCGAGACCGAGCTCATGCTGAAGGACCTCGAGACCCTCGAGAAGCGGCGGGAGCGGGCGCACAAGGGGGCGAAGGCCCCGGGCAAGCCCGGCGAGCTCGCCAGGGCCGAGCTCGCGGTCCTCGACGCCGTGAAGGGCGCGCTCGAGCGGGGGGTGCCGGTGCGGGCCCAGGGCCTCGGCGCCGAGGACCAGGCGGCGCTCTCCGACCTGGCGCTCCTCACCGGGAAGCCGGTCATCTACATCGCCAACGTCGACGAGGCCGCTCTCCGAGCGGCGGGCGAGGACCCGAGGGTGAAGGCGGTGCTCTCCCTGGCGCGCGAGGAAGGGGCCGAGGCGGTCGTCCTGTGCGGCCAGGTGGAGGCCGAGATCGCGGAGCTGGCGCCGGGCGAGCAGAAGGCCTTCCTGGCCGACCTCGGGCTCGAGGAGCCCGGCCTCGAGCGGCTCGTCAGCGCCTGCTACCGGGCGCTCGGGCTCATCACCTTCTTCACCCGCAACGAGGAGGAGGTCCGCGCCTGGACCGTCGCGCGCGGCACCCGCGCCCCGCAGGCGGCCGGGCGGATCCACACCGACTTCGAGCGCGGATTCGTGAAGGCCGAGGTGATGGCGGTCGAGGAGCTAATCTCGCTCGGCAGCGAGCAGGCCGCCCGCGAGAAGGGCCGCCTGCGCGTCGAGGGCAAGGAGTACGTGGTGGAGGACGGGGATTTCATGCACTTCAAGTTCAACGTCTAAGCGCGGCCGAGGGCGGGCCGCCGAGGCGCCCGCCCACCCCGAAACGGTGCTACCATCGCAGGGTCCCGCGAGGGGGTCGGCATGGCCTGGTGGTGGTGGGTGCTCTTCGGGGTCGTGCTGCTCGGCGTCGAGCTCCTCACGCCGGGCGGCTTGTTCGCGCTGTTCCTCGGGATCTCGGCCCTCGCGGTGGGGGTGCTGGTGGCGCTCGGAGCGGGAGGGCCGGACTGGCTGCAGTGGGGCCTCTTCAGCCTCCTCTCGATCGCGCTGCTGGCCTTCGTCCGCCGCCGGCTACGGGGGGTGCTCGCCGCCCGCACCCCCCCGGTGGCCTCGGTCGTCGGCGAGGTGGCCATCCTCACCACCGACCTGCCGCCAAGGGGCGTGGGCCGCGCCGAGCTGCACGGCTCGACCTGGGAGGCGCGTTCCCTCGAGGAGGGCGGCCTGGCCCAGGGTCGGCGCTGCCGGGTCGAGCGGGTGGAGGGCCTCACGCTCTGGGTGCGCCCGGAGTGATCGCCAAGGAGGAGACATGGTGAGCGCTGCCCTGTTCGTGGCCATCCTCATCGCGGTGCTGGTCCTGGTGGTCATCGTGAAGACCGCCACCGTGGTGCCCCAGCAGAGCGCCTACGTCGTCGAGCGGCTCGGCCGCTTCCACGTGGTGCTCGAGGCCGGGTTCCACGTCTTGTGGCCCTTCGTGGACGCCATCCGCTACCGCCACACGCTGAAGGAGCAGGCCCTCGACATCCCGGAGCAGGTCTGCATCACCAAGGACAACGTGCAGGTGGCGGTGGACGGGATCCTCTACCTGCAGGTGCTCGACCCGCAGCGCGCGAGCTACGGGATCTCCGACTACTACTTCGCCATCAGCCAGCTGGCCCAGACCGCGCTGCGCAGCGAGATCGGCAAGATCGACCTCGACCGCACCTTCGAGGAGCGGGCCCACATCAACTCGATGGTGGTCTCGGAGCTCGACAAGGCCACCCAGGCCTGGGGGGTCAAGGTCCTGCGCTACGAGATCAAGAACATCACCCCGCCCAAGGACGTGCTCGCCGCCATGGAGAAGCAGATGCGGGCCGAGCGAGAGAAGCGCGCGGTGGTCCTCGCCTCCGAGGGCGAGCGCGACGCCGCCATCAACAGCGCCGAGGGGCGCAAGCAACAGGTGATCAAGGAGTCGGAGGCCAAGCGCCAGCAGCAGATCAACGAGGCCGAGGGCCAGTCGGCCGCCATCCTGGCGGTGGCGCGGGCCACCGCCGAGGGCCTGCGCCAGGTGGGCCAGGCGGTGGCGAGCACAGGCGGGGTCGAGGCCCTCCAGCTCCGCATCGCCGAGCAGTACGTGACCCAGCTCGGGCAGCTCGCCAAGGCCGGCAACACCTTCGTCCTGCCGGCGAACCTCTCCGACGTGGGGTCGATGGTCGCGCTCGCGACCAGCGTCCTGAGGGGGGGCGGGCCCAAGTCCCCCTGAGCAGCCAGCCCGCGGGCGAGGCGAGCGCCCCGCGCCTTCAGGGCTCGACCCCCAGGGCCGCGAAGGCGAAGGCGGCGGCGTCGGCCTCCTGCTCCACCCGGGCGCGCCGCAGGTCGGCCCCCCCGTGCCCGGCCTGGCGCTCGATGCGCAGGAGCGCCGGGCCCCCGAGGGTGGCGGCCTGGACCGCCGCCACGAACTTGCGGGCGTGCATGGGGTCCACCCGGTCGTCGTGGTCGGAGGAGAGGACGAGCAGCGCCGGGTAGCGCGTCCCCGGCACCACCCGGTGGTAGGGCGAGTAGGCGAGGAGGGCCCGAAACTGGGCCGGCACCTCGGGCGACCCGTACTCGGGGATCCAGGCCTTGCCGAGGCCGAAGAGCGGGTAGCGCAGCATGTCGAGGAGCGGCACCGCGCACAGGACCGCCGCGAACAGCTCCGGCCGCTCGGTCATGGCCGCTCCGACGAGGAGGCCGCCGTTCGACCCTCCGCGGATGGCGATCCGGCCGGGGCGGGTCACCCCCGCGCCGACCAGCCAGCGCGCGGCGGCGATGAAGTCGTCGAAGACGTTCTGCTTCTCGAGGAGCATCCCGGCCCGGTGCCAGGCCTCGCCGTGCTCGCCGCCGCCCCGCAGGTTGGGGACGGCGAAGACCCCGCCTCGCTCGAGCCAGGGGAGGACGTCGGGCCGGAAGGACGGCAGCAGGGAGAGGTTGAAGCCGCCGTAGCCGTAGAGCAGCACCGGGGCCCGGCCGTCGCGGGCGAGGCCGCGGGCGTGGACGAGGAACATCGACACCGGCGTGCCGTCCCTCGACGGATAGTGGACCTGCTCCACCTGGTACCGGTCCGGGTCGAAGGGCACCTCGGGGCGGAAGAGGAGCTCGGGCTCACCGCCCGCGGTGTGGAAGGCGTAGACGGCGCGCGGTGAGGTGAAGCTCTCAAAGGAGAAGTAGGCGCGAGGGTCGTCCTCCTCCCCAGAGGGGAGGCTCGTGTCGCCCAGGGAAGGGAGCGCGAGGTCCCGCAGGTGGCGGCCGTCGAGGTCGTAGAGCCCGAGGCGCGAGCTCGCCCGCTCGGTGGTGCGCAGGACGAGCGCGCCGCCCAGGACCGCGGCGTCCTCGAGGGTCCCCGCAGTCCCCGCGCCTTCCGGGACGAGCTCCTCCCACTCCGCCCGCGCTGGGCGGGCCGGGTCGACCCGGAAGAGCCGGTAGCGCGGGGCGCCCTCGTCGGTGCGCACGTACAGGCGGTCGCGGTAGGCGAAGGCCTGGTAGACCGCGTCGCGCCCGACCGCCAGCTCCCTGAAGGGCGCCTGCGGCCCGAGCCGCGCGTCGCGGAAGAAGAGGTCCACCCGGCTCCAGCCATGCTCGACCGAGAGGAACAGGTAGTGCCCGTCGCGCGAGAGGCGAGCGCTCTGGAAGCTCTCCGGATCCCCGGTCGGACCGCGGACGAGCTCGTCCTCTACGGGGTCCGCCCCCAGCCGGTGGAAGCGCACCTCCTCGAGCGCGTTCTGGTCGGCCACCCTCGCGCGGGCCTGGGGTGGATACCAGGCGTAGTAGAAGCCCCGGCCCGCCGCGTCGAAGGAGGGCTCGGCGAACTTGGCGCCGGCGATGGTGTCCACCGCCGACACCGCGCCCGAGGGGACGTCGAGGACGTGCAGGGTGGCCTCGTCGGCGGCGTTCGGCCGCACCAGGTAGGCGACCGTGCGCCCGTCCCACGAGACCGACCACTCCCCGAGGGCGAGCGACCCGTCCGTCGACCAGAGGTTCGGGTCGAGGAGCACCCGCTCCCGGCCCGCGGCCTCGCGCACCACGAGCCGAGCCTTCTCCTCGTCGGGCCGGCGCCGCTCGTAGAAGAGGAGCGGCCCCCGCTTCACCGGGACCGTCATCGATCCCACATACAGGAGCTCGCGCAGGCGGGCGGCGAGCGCCGCCCGTCCCGGGAGCCCGGCGAGGTAGGCCCGGGCGAGGTGGTCCTCCGCCGCCATCCAGGCCTGCACCTCGGCGCTCGACTCGTCCTCGAGCCAGCGGTAGGGGTCCTTCACCCGCACCCCGTGGAGCAGGTCCTCCACCCCGTCGGTGCGGGTGGGAGGGTAGTCGAGGCCCGCGGCGCGAGGGGCGGGCTCGGGCGGGCGGCCCGGCACCTCGGCGCAGGCGCAGAGCACGAGGGCCATGAGGGCGAGGGCGGGCACCGATCCCTACGGTCGGCGCGCGGCCCTGGGCACGGCGGCCGCCCGGCGGCGCCGCCGGGCGAGCTCGGCGGCCAGGCGGAGGGCGGCCGCCATGCTGGCGGCGTCGGCCTGGCCCCGGCCGGCCAGGTCGTAGGCCACCCCGTGATCGGGGCTGGTGCGCACGATGGGGAGCCCGAGGGTCACGTTGACCGCCGGCTCCTCGGTCACCGCGTCGAGGAGCTTGGAGGCGATGAGGCCCTGGTCGTGGTAGAGGGCCACCACCGCGTCGAAGGCGCCGCCGAGCGCGCGGGCGTAGATGCTGTCGGCGGGGTAGGGGCCGCTCGCGCGCAGGCTCAGGCGGCGGGCTCGCGCCAGCGCCGGGAGCACGATCCGCCGCTCCTCGTCGCCGAAGGCGCCGCCCTCGCCGGCGTGGGGGTTCAGGGCGCAGACCGCCAGCCGGGGCCGCGGCAGGCCGAAGTCGCGCTCGAGGGCGGTGTGGGTGACGGTCAGGGTGCCGAAGACGCCGCTCGAGGTCAGGGCGCGCGGGACCCGGGCGAGCCGCAGGTGGTTCGTGACGAGCGCCACCCGCAGGCGGCGGGAGGCGAGCATCATCACCGCCCGCCGCGCGCCGGTGCGCGCGAGGAGCCACTCGGTGTGGCCGACGAAGCCGCGCAGGGCGAGCTGCACCTGGGCCTTGGAGACCGGGGCGGTGCAGAGGGCCTCGGCCTGGCCGGCGGCCACCGCCTCATAGGCCGCCTCCAGGTAGGCGAGCTGGGCGGCTCCGCCCACCGCGGCTGGCCGGCCGGGGAGCGAGGACCTTCGAGGGAGGCTCGAGACCTTGATGAGGGCGCCGCCGGGAGGAAGCCTCTCGCCGAGCCCGACCGCCGGGAGGTGGAGGCGGGCCCGCCGGGCGGCGGCGGCGAAGACGCCGGCGTCCCCGAAGACGTAGGGCACGAACCGGCCGCGCAGGAGGGCGAGCGCCTTGGCGGTCACCTCGGCGCCGATGCCCGAGGGGTCCCCCATGCTGATGGCGATCCGGATGGGCATGGCCGGAGGGACCCTACTCCTTGTCCTTCAGCTCCGGCAGGCGCGTCTCGATGGCGGCGTCCCGGCGCAGGTCGGCGATGTACTGGGCGCGGTAGGCGTCGCCCTGCGCGTTGACGAGGCGGTCGCGGATGTCCTCCTTCACCTCCTCGAGCGGGCGGGGTTCGCCGCCGCGCCGCTCCTCCACCTCGAGGATCTGGAATCCGGTGCGGGTGCGGATGGGCTCCGACAGCTCGCCCGGCTTCAGGCGGAAGACCACCTTCTCGATCTCGGCCTGGACCGTGCCCCGGCGCAGCCAGCCGAGCTCGCCGCCCTCGGAGGCGCTCGGGCCCTGCGAGACCTGGCGCGCGACGAGGGCGAAGTCCTCGCCGGCGCGCAGCCGGGCGAGCGCCCGGTCGGCGACGGCCCGCACGCGCGCCACCTCCTCCGCTCCAGCGTCGGCCGCCACCGGCAGGAAGATGTGGCGGACCTTCACCTCTTCCCCGGCCCTGAACTCCTGGGGGTGCGTCTGCCAGTAGTTGCGGACGTCCTCGTCGGTGACCTTCACCTTGCTGCGGATCTTGAGCTGGACGAGCCGCATCGACTCGAGGTCGCGCTTCACCGCCTTGCGGTAGGAGGCCCAGTCCATGCCCTGGGCGGCCAGGGCCTGGGCGAGGTGCTCGTCGTCGAGCCCGTTGCGCCGCTTCACGTCGGCGATGACGGCGTCGATCTCGGCGTCGCTCACCTCGACGCCCAGGGCGGTCACCTGGGCGGCGAAGAGGCGCTCGGCCACCACCGCGTCGAAGGCGGCCTTGAGCGCCAGGGCCCGGGCGCGCTCCTTGGCCGGCCCGTCCGGCATGGCGTCGATGCGGACGAGCTCGGAGCCGGCCCGCTCCTCGAGCTCGCGCAGGGTGATGACCTCGCCGTTCACCACCGCCGCCACCCGGTCGAGGACCTTCCCGGTGGGGGTGCTCAGGAAGACGAGCAGGGCGACGAGGGCGTTCACCATGGGCGGCCTTCCTCTAGGGCGTGACCGAGTCGAGCGCAGCCCGGTCGATCTCGATGTGGGCGTGCGAGCGCAGGGTGGCGAGGTACTCCTCCTGCGAGGCGGCCCGCTTCTCCCGCAAGAGGCGCTCGGCGATGGCCCCGCGCGCCTCGGCGAAGGGGCGCCGCGCCGGGGGCCGCCGGCCCACCACCTTGAAGAGGTGGAAGCCGTAGGGCGACGGGGTGACCTCCGAGAGCGTGTTGAGCGGGAGCTTGAAGCAGAGGTCGAACACCTCCGGCATGCCCGAGCCGCGGCCGAACCAGCCCAGGTCGCCGCCCTGGCGGCCCTCGGGCGCGATGGAGGTGCGGCGAGCGGTGTCGGCGAAGTCCTGCGGGCGGCGCTTCAGCTGCTCGCGGGCCTTCTGGGCCTCTTCCTTGGTCTTGACCACGATCTGGAAGGCGTGCACCTGCTCGGGAAGTTCGAACTCCTCGGCGTGTTCAGTGTAGAAGCGCTCCACGTCCGCGTCGCTCACCGACACGCGAGGAAAGACTTCGTCGAGGAAGAGCTTCTCCACGGTGAGCTGGTCCTTGAGCGAGGCCTTGAGCTCGGCTTCGGACAGGCGCTCCTCGGCGAGCAGATCGTCGAAGTGGGTCCCCGGGTACTCGGCGCGCAGGCGCAGGAAGGAGCGCTCGACCTGGTCCTGGCCGACCGTGATCGACC
>DATJVF010000407.1:0-4297 GCA_035501995.1 Anaeromyxobacteraceae bacterium | reverse complement strand
GCCTCGAGGGCCAGGAGAGCCCGGCCCGGCCCGACCTGCGAGAGCGCGCCCACCATGCGCAAGGCCCGCAGCCGTAGCTTCTCGTTGGTCGGCACGAGGTCGATCATCCGGCCGTCGCGCACCCGTCCGAGCCGCACCATGGTCGCGGTCGAGAACAGCGAGAGGGCCATCTTGGTGGCGGTCCCGGCCTTGAGCCTCGTCGAGCCCTGGACGAGCTCCGGCCCGGTGGCGAGGACCACCCGCAGCACGCCTGGCGGCCGGGCTCGCGGGTTGCTGGTGATGAGGCCGGCCCGGGCCCCCCGCCGCAAGGCCTCCTCGAGCCCCGCGAGGACGAAGGGGGTGGTGCCGGAGGCGCTCACGCCGACCGCCAGGTCCGCCGGGCCGAGACGGGCCCGGCGCACGGCGGCGCGCCCGGCGGCGCGGTCGTCCTCGGCCCCCTCGACGGCGTGCGCGAGGGCCCGCGGTCCGCCCGCCAGGAGGGCGAGGACCTGCCCCCGCGACACCCCGAAGGTGGGAGGGCACTCGGCGGCGTCGAGGGCGCCGAGGCGCCCGGAGGTCCCGGCGCCCAGGTAGGCGATCCGGCCCCCTGCGCCCAGCGCCGAGACCGCCTCGGCGCACAGCCGCCGCAGGGCCGGGAGGGCGCGTCCGACGGCGCGGGCGGCCTCGAGGTCGCCCTGGTGGAGCAGGGCGAGCAGTCGCCGCCAAGGCAGCGCCTCGAGCCCCTTCGACCGCGGATGTTCTCGCTCGGTGGGCGGAAGCCGGGGCATCGACGCCCCTCGGCCATCTCGGGCTCAGGCCTCGGCCGCCGGGCGGGCCTTGCCGCGGCCGGCCTTCACGATCCGGCCCGCCTTGAGGCAGCGAGCGCACACGCGCACGTGGCGGACCGAGCCGTCGAGGACCGCGCGCACCGAGCGCAGGTTGGGCAAGGAGCGCGTCTTCGTCTTGTTGTTGGCGTGGGAGACGTTGTTGCCGACGAGCGGCCCCTTCCCACACAGTTCGCAGCGACGTGCCATGGTGTTGAGCCTCGAAAGAGCGGCGGATATTAGGCAAATTGCCGGAAAAAGCAAGCGCCCTCGCCCGCCCGCCGGGCGGCCGCGGCCTCCGGCCTCCCGAGCGAGGGCCGGCGGCGGCCCCTTAGCGGAGGAGCTCCTTCTTCCCGAGCAGCTCCTGGGCCTCGCCGGCCGCCTGCAGGCCGGCGTGGAACTCGCCCTCCAGCCCGAGGCCGGGCAGCACCTCCCGGCCGGCGAAGACCAGGTTCTTGTAGTGCGCGCGCCTGGGGAGCCCGGTGAGGCCCAGCGTCTGGTCGAGTTCCACCCCGTAGAGCGGATGGGGGAGCAGCCGCGAGCCGCGCCGCCCGGCCGGCGCCGCCAGGGCCGGCACCGACTCGCGGAGCAGGTGGCGCTCGAAGAAGGGCACCGCGTCCGCCACCGCCTCCCGGATCTGGGCTCCGAGCGCCGCCAGGTGGTCGTCGCCGTGGTCGCGGGCATCGGCGGGGACGAAGCCGGCCGCGCAGACCACCCGCTCGTCGCTCACCACCTCGGTGGCCCCCTTGCCCCGGTCGCGGCGGGCCGGCAGCACCTGGAGCAGGATGGCGTTGTCGATGGCGTCTGGCCCCGAGGCGTCGCGCAGAGCGAGCACGCTGTCGCCGAGGGCCGGCGGCAAGGCGGAGGTCTTGACCACGAGGTTCAGCGCGAAGAGCTGGCGCCGCGGGGCGACGCCCTTGAGGAGCTGGCCGAGCTTGCCCTCCGCCTCGTCCTTCGGCAAGAGGCGGCGCAGCGCGGGCGCGTCGGTGGCGGCGATGAACACGCGCGCCACCCAAGCGTTGGGGGAGTTCTGCAAGCGCACCGCCACCACCCGCCCGTTGTCCACCTCGAGCCGCTCGGCGATGGCGGCGGTCTCGTCGCCACCCATGGTCTCGCCGCGCGACTCGGCGATCTTGCGCCGGATGGCCTCGCGCAGGCCCTGGTAGCCGCCGGAGAGCCGGTAGCTCCCCCGGAGGACGCCCCCCAGGAGGCGCGTCATGCCCATCCGGGCCGGCTCGCCGTCGAGGTAGCTGAGGAAGCGGCTGGCGGTGCGCAGGGCGGCGACGAGCGGATGGTCCGAAAGCCCGTCGAAAGCGTCCGCCTCCTCCACGCTGGCCGAGGGTGCCCCGGGAGCGCTGGCGGCGAAGCGGATGGCCTTCGCGACCGAGCGCCGCTCGCCGAAGCCGATGGCGGGCAAGGGTGGCAGCGCCTTCAGGAAGGGCGCCGCGGCGTCGAAGTATCGCGAGAGGTCCTTCAAGGCCGCGTCCAGGCGCTTGGCCTCGTTCGGCCACTCGCGCTGGATTTCGGAGAGGCGCCGGGGGGCATCGTGGCCGAGGTCCACCCGGTGGCGCGGGAGCAGGATCTGCAGGTCGGGCGTGCAGGGCTCGAGCGCGCGCAAGGTGTCGGTGGTGAGGCCGAGCTCCCGCAGCCCCAGCTCGGCGGCCGGGAGCAGCCGCAGCGAGGGGAACAGGGCCGGGGCGTAGGGCAAGACGTAGCCGCCGTCCTCGTAGGCGGCCCCGAGGCCGTCGTGGTCGACGTGCAACACACGGTAGCCGCGCCGGGCGAGCAGGGCGCCCGCCAGGACGCCGCCGAGCTGCGAGCCGATGACGCAGGCGTCGTAGATGCGCTGCGTCGCCGGGGGCTTGAAGGTCTGGGCCACGCGGCTCTCCTACTCGTCCCAGGGGCTGTGGAGCGGGCCCGAGGTGGGCGCGCGGGCTCCGCGCACGTTCACCTGCCGGCCCTCGAGGGTGAGGCGGCCCTCGGCGAACCACTGCACCGCCCGGGGGTAGATGCGGTGCTCCTCGGCGAGGATGCGCGCCGAGAGCGTCTGCTCCGAGTCGCCCGGCAGGACCGGTACCACCGCCTGGACGATGACCGGACCGCTGTCGGTGCCCTGGTCGACGAAGTGCACCGTGCACCCGCTGAAGCGGGTGCCGTAGGCGAGCGCCTGGCGCTGGGCGTGGAGGCCCGGGAAGCTCGGGAGGAGGGCCGGGTGGATGTTCATCACCCGCGGGCAGCCGCCGGTGGCCGGGGTCGGGCCGAAGGCGCGCAGGAAGCTCGGGCTGAGCAGGCGCATGAATCCGGCCAGGCAGACGAGGTCGGGCGCGTAGCGGGCGAGCCTCTTCACTGCCTCGGCGTCGTAGGCCGCGCGGTCCGAGACTCCCCGCGAGGGCAAGACCTCGACGGCCACCCCGGCCTGCGAGGCACGGGTGAGCGCGCCCGCCCCGGGGACGTCGGAGAGCACCACCTCCACCCGGCCGTCGATGCGCCCCTGCGCGCAAGCCGACAGGAGGGCGGCGAGGTTCGTGCCGCCCCCGGAGGCGAGCACCGCCAGGCGGATCACCCGATCACCTCGCAGGTGGCCTCGCCCGCTCCCCGCTCGATCCCGCCCACCACCCAGCTCTCCAGCCCTTCCTGCGCGAGCACCGCCCGGGCGGCCTCGGCGCTCGCGGCGGGCACGACCGCCACGAGGCCCAGGCCCAGGTTGAAGGTCCTGAGCATCTCCTCCCTCGGCACAGCGCCCTCGCGGGCCACGAGGTCGAAGATGGGCGGCCTCGGCCAGCGGCGCTCGTCGAGCACGGCGCGGGTGCCCTCGGGCAGGTTGCGCGGGACGTTGCCCGGCAGGCCGCCTCCGGTGATGTGGGCGAGGGCCTTCACCTCCACGCTCGAGAGGAGCGCCAGGACGGCCTTGGCGTAGATGCGGGTCGGGACGAGGAGCGCCTCCGCCAGGGTCGAGCCCTCGAGCTCGGGCGGAGCCCAGTCGAGCGGGTGCCGCTCGAGGAGCGCCCGGCGGGCGAGGGAGTAGCCGTTCGAGTGCAGGCCCGAGGAGGCGATGCCGAGCACCAGGTCGCCCGGCACGACCGCGTGCCCGTCGAGGAGGCGCGAGCGCTCGACGCACCCGACCGCGAAGCCGGCGAGGTCGTACTCTCCGGCGGCGTAGAAGCCGGGCAGCTCCGCCGTCTCCCCCCCGATGAGCGCGCAGCCCGCCTGCCGGCAGCCCTCGGCGATGCCCCGCACCACCAGGACGGCCTGCTCGGCGGCGAGCTTGCCGGTCGCGAAGTAGTCGAGGAAGAAGAGCGGCTCGGCGCCCACCACCACCACGTCGTTCACGCACATGGCGACGAGGTCGATGCCCACGGTGTCGTGGCGGGCGGCCGCGAAGGCGACCTTGAGCTTGGTGCCCACCCCGTCGGTCCCCGAGACGAGGACCGGCTCCTTGAAGCGCCCGAGGTCGAGCGCGAAGAGCCCACCGAACCCGCCGATGCCGGCCAGGA
>DATJVF010000406.1:0-3083 GCA_035501995.1 Anaeromyxobacteraceae bacterium | reverse complement strand
CTGCAGGTGCAGGGCCAGTATGCCGGCGCGGGAAACCCCGTCGAGCTCTTCACCGTCGGGAGAATCGATCCGCTCTGGCTGCTCGGCGACGTGTACGAGGTGGACCTTCCCTACCTGAAGATCGGCGCCGAGGTCACCCTGCAGGTCTCGGCCTATCCGGGCCAGGTGTTCCGCGGGAGGGTGGACTGGATCTCGGACACGCTGGATCCCGTGCTGCGCACCGCCAAGGTGCGCTGCCTCCTCTCCAACCCGGAGGGCCTGCTGCGGCCGGAGATGTACGGCGTGGCCAGCATCGCCGCCCCCCAGCGGCGCGCGGTGGAGGTGCCGCGCGAGGCCGTGCTGCGCCGGGGGGACGAGACGGTGGTCTTCGTCGAGGGGCCGCCGGCGGCGGACGGCCGGGTCACGTTCCTGCGGCGGCGGGTGGTCGCCAACGAGCAGCTCTCGGGCCGCCTGGTGCCGGTGCTGAGCGGCCTCGCCGCCGGCGAACGCGTCGCCACGCGCGGCGCCATCTTCCTGCTCGGGATGTAGGGGGCCGGGGCCATGGTGAAGGGACTCGCCGAGGTCGCGCTGCGCGATCGGACCCTCGAGGCGGCCCTCGCGGTCGACCCGGCGCTGGCAGGCTCGGCGGCCCCCCGGGGCTTGCCGAGCGAGGCCCATCCGAACTGGCCCCGGGAAGGCCGGCGAAAGCCATGAAGCTCAGACCGCGCATCGCCTTGGTCTCGTGCCTGGTCGCGCTCACCTCGGTGGGCGCCACCGGGGCCCTCCTCATCCGCCAGGCCAGCTCCTACTCGCAGGACAGCCTCCTGCAGCGACAAGCCCTGCTGGTGCAGAATCGAGCCTTCGCACTCGGGGACGGCATCGACGTGGCGGCGCGCGAACTCACCCGCCTCTCGCACATGGCGGACGTCGACCTCACCGACAACGACATCCGACCCGAGGCCACCCTCCTCGCGCACGCTCACCGCAACTCGACCATCTTCAACATCGGCCTGCAGATCGAGGACGGGAGCGGTCGCTGCCTGTGGTCGGAGCCATCCTCGCCCGCCTGCCAGGGCCATTCTTACGCCGAGGAGCCCTGGTTCGAGGCGGGCCTGCGCTCGACGGGGCCGGTGGTGATGGGCGAGCGCGGTAACGAACCCTCCCTCATCAACCTGGTGGTGCCCATCGGCGGAAGGCCGGGCGCGGCGGACGGGGTGCTGCGCGGGATCATCGACCTGCGCACGGACCGCACCATCTGGCCCGCCATGACGGCCTCGCTGCCGCCGGGAACCGAGGCCTCGCTGGTCGGGCACGCGGGCGATCTCGTCTATCCATCGCGGCTAGAGCGCAGCCGGGGCTGGGAGCGGGCGCTCGCCGCCGCCGCCACCGCCAAGGCCGGTGCCTTCGTGGTCGAGGAGCGCCAGGGGCGCTACCTGTACGCCTACGCGCCCGTACCACACGCCGAGTGGAGCCTCGTCTTCCGCTGGCCTTATCGCACACTCGACCTCGGGCTCGAGCGGCAACTGCGGCTGCTCCTGCAGATCCTGGCCTGCGGAGGCGCGGTCGCCATCCTGCTCGGATACGGTTCGGCCCGGTTTCTCACCCGGCCGCTCGAGGGGCTCCTCGGCGCCGTGCGCTCCCTGGGAGCGGCACGCGAGAAGGGCCACACCGACGCGGACGCGCTGCCCGAGGGGGTGAACCGCTCGGACGAGCTCGGCGAGCTGGCCCGGGCCTTCGTCGAGCTGCGACGCCAGATCGCGGACGGCGACGCCGTCCACGGCGAGGACCTCGAGCGCATCCGCGAGCTGGCGAGCTCCCTCGAGGAACGCGTCCATGAGCGCACGGCCGAGCTCGAGGAGGCCCAGCGCTCGCTCGTCGCCCAGGAGCGGCTGGCCGCCATGGGGCGCGCGGCGGCGGTGATCTCCCACGAGCTCAAGAACTCCCTCAACGCGCTCGGGATGGGGTTCGACCTCGTCGCCCTGGAGGCCGAGCGGCTCCCGCACCTCACGCGCATCAACGCCCAGGTGCGCGCCGAGGTGAACCGGCTGCGGACCATGGCCGACGAGCTGCTCGTCTTCGCGCGTAGCCCGAGGCTGGAGTCCCACCCCATCGACCTCAACGTCCTCGTCCGGCAGACCGTCGAGCTGTGCTCGGAGCAAGCGCTCTCGGCGGGCGTCGAGGTGACGGAGGAGCTGGCCGGGCGCGGCGCCCCGTTGGTGGTCCCGTGCGACGCGGAGCTGATGCGAAGCGTCTTCGTCAACCTGCTGCAGAATGCGATCGAGGCGGTCGCCTGGGCCACCACCCCCGGGGCCCGGCGCGAGGTGCTCATCTCCACCCAGGCCCCGGTCGGGTCGGCGCACCCCTTCGCGAGCGTGGCGGTCGAGGACAGCGGCCCCGGGGTGTCCGCCGACGTCCGCGAGCACCTGTTCGAACCCTTCTTCACGACGAAGCGCAACGGGACGGGGCTCGGGCTCGCGACCGCGCAACGCTTCGCCTCCGCGCACGGCGGGCACATCGAGCTCGGTGGGTCCTCGCTCGGCGGGGCCCGTTTCGTGGTGCACCTGCCGCTGCGGCACGCTCGGGGCCACCTGGAGGTGGTGTCGTAGGCCGAAGCCTGCACGCAAGTGGATGAGGGGTCGTAGAGGGCCGTCGTCGAGCTCGCGGGCCTGGAGCGAACTGTTCATCATCCGGGCGGTGGGTGGATCGCCGCGAACGGGTGCTGACCCGCTCGGCGAGCCCGGGGTGCGAACTCGAGGACCTCGTCGCGGGCTCGCGCGGTTGGCATGGATGAGGAGCGGGCGCGGCGCGAGCCCATTCCAGTCCGCCATGGCTCTCCCGGCCCGGTCGTCGGCGAGAGGCCTTCGGGCCACCCGAACCGCGGTGCCCCGCGCGCTCAGGCTCGCGACTCAGGCCTCTTCGGACCGCGGTGGGCTACGGCGGTATGGCCGCTCCGCCGGCCCGAGCGAGGGCGCACTCCAGCCGGTGGGGCCCTGAAGGTTCAACCGGGCAGGAGCTCGGTCGAGAGGGCACACGCCCGGCAGGCCCCTTCAGGGAGGCTCTTCGGCCGGCCCCCTTCCTCGGGCGGAGGCCTACATTGTCCGCAT
>DATJVF010000405.1:0-5330 GCA_035501995.1 Anaeromyxobacteraceae bacterium | reverse complement strand
CATGTCGCCGTAGAGGGTGCAGTAGCCGACGGCGAGCTCGCTCTTGTTGCCGGTCGACAGGCAGAGCGAACCCTCCTCGTTGGAGATGGCCATCAGGATCTGGCCGCGGACGCGGGCCTGGACGTTCTGAGCCGCGAGGTCGCCCAGGGGATGGCCGAGGGCGCGCTCGAGCTCGAGGAGGTAGGCCGCGTGCATGCGCTCGATGGGGACCTCGCGGAAGCGGAGGCCGAGGTGGTGCGCGAGCAGGGCCGCGTCCTCGCGCGAGTGCGCGGAGGAGTAGCGGGAGGGCATCGCCACCCCGAACACGTTGTCCGGGCCGAGCGCCTCGGCGGCCAGGCAGGCGGTGAGGGCGCTGTCGATGCCCCCCGAGAGGCCGATGACCGCGCCGCGGAAGCCGCACTTGCGCGCGTAGTCCCTGAGTCCGAGGACGAGGGCGCGGTACAGCTCGTCGGCCTCCTCGTCGGGCCCCGGCACCGGGAGCGAGCGGGCAGCGCCCCTCGGCCGGAGCAGCTCCGGAGCCTCTCCGTCGAGGCCCACCACCACCACCGCCTCCTCGAAGAGCGGGGCCCGGGCGAGGACCGTCCCCCCCGGCCCCACCAGCATCGAGCCGCCGTCGAAGACCAGGGCGTCGTTGCCGCCCACCTGGTTCACGTAGGCCACCCTGATCCCGTTCCGCGCGGCGGTGGCGCCCACCATCCGCTCGCGCAGGGCGGGCTTGCCGAGCCCGTAGGGGGAGGCGGAGATGTTCACCACCAGTCCTGCACCGGCCGCCCGCAGCTCCGCGATGGGGTCGCGCTCGTAGCGCGGCTTCACCCAGAACCGCTTGTCATTCCAGATGTCCTCGCAGACCGAGAGGCCGAGCCCGAGCCCCACGCCCTCCGCCGGGGCCACCGTGCTCTGCGCGGCCGGCAAGAAGTAGCGCGTCTCGTCGAAGACGTCGTAGGTGGGGAGGAGCGACTTGCGCCCGACGGCCACCACCCGGCCTCTCTCGACGAGCGCGGCGGCGTTGTAGACGCCGGGTGGGAGCGCGCCCTCGGGGGCCTCCGGGAAGCCGATCACCAGGGAGAGCCCGCGCGACCAGTCGGCCGGCCGCGCCAGCTCGGCGAGCGCCCGCGCGGCGCGGTCGAGGAACTCGCGCTGATCGAGGAAGTCGCGGGGCGGGTAGCCGCACAGAGCGAGCTCCGGGAAGATGACCAGGCCGGCCCCGGCCGTCCGCGCCAGCTCCGAGGCCTCGCGGATGCGGGCGGCGTTGCCGTCGAAGTCCCCCACCGTGGTGTCGATCTGGCCGAGCGCGATGCGGAGGGGGGGCACGAGGACAAGCATGCTACGACGAGGGCCCGGGCGCAGTCCTTATTCGCGCCCGGCGCTCCTCGTCGCGGGGCCGCGAGAGGGCCCGGCGCGCCGAGGCGGGGAGCGGACCCTTTGGAGAGCCCTCCCCGCCCCTCTCGCCCTCGCCTCTCCCTTCACCGAAGGCGGAAATCCCGCCCGGCGAGCGGCGGCGGAGCACGGCCGCCTCAAGGGGGCGCCGGCGCCCCCTCCGTCCTTTTGAGGACCGCGCGCCAGCGGGAGCGAGGGGCTCGGGCCCGGGACTGGTGGGTCGCGTCGGGGAAGGTGGAGGGCCTCGCGACGCCCCGGCCAGGCGTTCGCCTGCCCCGACGGCGAAGTGCGGCTCAGACCCCAAAGGGGTAATGTCGAGCTCTGCCGGAACGGGTCCTCCGCTGGGATGAGGCCCGTCCCAACCGGTACGGCCATATAGGCCTCCTAATGGGACCGTATAGTCACAAAAGGGACCGGTAAACCGGTGCACCCACCTCATGTGTGACCAAAACCCAGTCCTTTTGGGTTCTTATCCAAAAAGTCAACGAGGGGGTTGGCAACCGCTCGGGGCGTTATCATCGTCCCCATCGCCGGTGACCAAGGCCGAGAAGGGGCGCGTCCGGGAGGAGCGCCCCGGCGGAGCTAAGTCCCCGGCGGATTGGCTCGCGCAAAGCCTACCGGGAGACGACGATGCCCCAGATCGATATCGAAATCCTGACCCCGTTCGCCTCGAAGTTCCTCGAGGGCACGACCCTCACCCCGGCGGAGCGGGCTGAAGTGCTCCGCATCGCGCAGGGATTCGCCTGCAAGGACTCCGCGGCCGCCGCCGGGGTCTCGCCCGAGACCATCAGGGCGCGCCGCAAGCGCATCTACCGGAAGCTCGACGTCCCGGGCTCGGGCGAGCTGCTCGCGAGCCTGCTCTCCCTCTCGCTCAAGATGCTCGCCAAGGGCGAGCGGATCGAGCCGCGCCCGGCCGCGCCGGCGCCGGCCACCGCCCCCGTCCAGCCGACCGTGGCCGCCCGCTAGCGAGGGGGCGCGAGCATCGACGGGGCCGGGCGCGCTCGCGCGCCCCGCGAGCCCCGCGTGGGGCGGCCTTCCAGGTCGCCTGCGCGCGGGGCCGTCTCGTCTCTACAGCCCGAGCCAGCGCCCGAGGCGCTCGGCGATGAGGGCCGGCGTGAACCCGTACTCCTGGGCGATCGCCTTCTCGGGGGCGCTCGCCCCGAAGCGGTCGATCCCGATGACGAGCCCGTCCCTGCCGGCCATCCGCCACCACTCCAGGCCGCGGGCCGCCTCCACCACCGCCACCCGATGGGTGGGCGGGACGACGCGCGCCCGGTAGCTCTCGGGCTGCGCCTCGTAGCAGGCGAGGCAGGGGATGGAGACCAGGCGGGCCCGCAGGCCCTTCTGCTCGAGCAGGGCCAGGGCGGCCTGGGTGGTCCCCACCTCCGAGCCGGTGGCGATGACCGTCACGGTGGCCCCGGCCACCTCCTTCACCACGTAGCCCCCCCGCGCCAGGTCGGCCCGGTCGAAGTCCTTCGCCCGCTCCACCCTGGCGACCTTCTGGCGGGTGAGGGCGAGCGCGGTCGGGCCGTCCCGGCGCTCGAGGGCGTGGGCCCAGGCCGCGGCCGTCTCCAGGCCGTCGGCCGGCCGCACGACGTGCAGGTTGGGGACGGCGCGCAGGGCGGTGAGGTGCTCGACCGGCTGGTGGGTGGGGCCGTCCTCGCCGAGGAACACCGAGTCGTGGGTGAAGACGAAGATCGACTGCAGCCGCGAGAGGGCGGCGAGCCGCACCGGCGGCCGCATGTAGTCGCTGAAGATGAGGAAGGTGCTGCCGAACGGTATGAAGAGCCCGTCGTAGGCGAGGCCGTTCACGATGGCGCCCATGGCGTGCTCGCGGACCCCGTAGTAGACGTTGCGCCCGGCCCGGCTCTCCGGCTCGACCGCCCCGCCGCTCTTCACCTCGGTGTTGTTGGACTCGAACAGGTCGGCCGAGCCGCCGAGGAGCGAGGGGACGAGAGCGGCCGCCTTCTGGATCACGGCCTGCGACGCCTTGCGGGTGGCGTCCTGGCCCTCGGAACCCTCGAGGAGCTTCACCGCCAGGTCCTTCGGCAGCGTGCGGCCGAGGTGCTGGTCGAGCAGCGCCGCCCGCTCGGGGTGCGCGGCGCGCCAGGCCTTCTCCCGCGCGTCCCAGGCCGCCCGCAGCTCGCGCTTCTCGGACTCCAGGGCGGAGAAGAACTCCCGCACCTCCGGGGGCACCAGGAACCGCGGCGCCTCCGGCCAGCCCAGGTTCTTGCGGGTGGCGGCGAGCTCCTCCTCCCCGAGCGCCGCCCCGTGCACGCCCGGGGTGCCCGCCTTCTTGGGCGCGCCGAAGCCGATGGTGGTCCTCACGCGGATGAGGCTCGGCCGCCCGAGCTCGGCCTTGGCCGCGTCGAGGGCCCGCGAGAGGGCCTGGTGGTCGCGCCCGTCGACCGACTGCACGTGCCAGCCGTAGGCCTCGAAGCGCCGCGTCAGGTCCTCGGTGAAGGTGACGCTGGTCTTGCCGTCGATGGTGATCCCGTTGTCGTCGTAGAGCCCGACGAGGCGGCCGAGCTTCTGGTGGCCGGCGAAGCTGGCGGCCTCGGAGCTCACCCCCTCCATCATGTCGCCGTCCCCGCACTCGAAGTACACGAAGTGGTCCTCGACCGGGTTCCCCGGCCCGAGCCGGGCCGAGAGGACCGCCTGGCCGAGCGCGAAGCCGACCGCGTTGGCGAAGCCCTGGCCGAGCGGCCCGCTCGTCACCTCGATCCCCGGCGCGTGGCCGAACTCGGGATGGCCGGCCGTCCGCGAGTGGAGCTGGCGGAACGCCTTCAGGTCCTCGAGGCCGAGGTCGTAGCCGGTGAGGTGCAGCAGCCCGTAGAGCAGCATCGACCCGTGCCCCCCGGAGAGGATGAAGCGGTCGCGGCCGAGCCAGCGCGGCTCCTTGGGATCGAAGCGCAGGTGGCGCGTGAAGAGCACGAACGCCGCATCGGCGAACCCCATGGGCATGCCGGGGTGTCCGCTGTTCGCCTGCTGCACGGCGTCGGCGGCCAGCATGCGGATGGTGTTGACGCACTTCGTGGTGAGCTCCGGGCTCGCGGTAGGCAAGGGCAGACCTCCAAGTGGCCGGGGAACCGGCCGAGTCGAATGCGCTCGAGACCTTCTAGCGCTCCTCGGGGCCCCTGGGACGAGGAATCCGCCACCTGCCTCCTTCGGGGAGGGGTCCCCCCGCCACCCCGGGAGGGAACGAGGCGCGGGCGTTCACGGGCTCCTCGGCGGCGCCTCGAGGAAGAGGAACGCCAAGGCCTCCCCCGAGAGCTCGAAGGCCGCCACCGTGCCGGCCTTCACCGGCGGCGCGCTCCCCAGGGCGAGCGCGATCGCCTCGCCGAGCTCGGGGTTGTGCCCGACGAGCGCGTGGCCCCCGCCGCGGCGGCGAAGGAGCGCCAAGAGCTCGGCGCCCCCCGAGCGGCCGGCGGCGAGCTCCTCCTCCGCCTCGACCGCCGCTCCGGTGACCTCGGCGAGGATCTCGGCGCTCTCCCGGGCGCGCCTGGCGGGACTCGTGAGCACCCGCTCGACCTCGAGGCGCGCCCCGAGCGAGCGGACGAGCTCGCGGAAGGACGCGCGACCCTCGACGCTGAGGGGCCGCGCCGCGTCGCCGCCCGGGCCAGCCGGCTCGGCGGCCGCGTGGCGGACGAGGTACACCCTGGCCTTCGCCATGGAGGTTCCCGCGCCTTTCCTTGGGGCATGCCCGCGCCGGGACGCCCGTGCTTCCCTTGCTTTGGGACATAGCGCGGGGGCCGCCTGGGGGCGAGCGCGACGGCTCGCCCGCGGGCGGGTCTCACACCCGGCCGGAGCGCTCGGCCAGGCCCCGCAGGCGCTCCTGGGTGGCGAGGTCGTTCATGAGCGAAGGCAGCGCCAGAGGCATCCGGTAGCTCCAGTTGGACTCGGTCACCGTCCCGGGCACGTTGACCCGCTCGCGCGAGCCGATGGCGTCCTGG
>DATJVF010000404.1:0-8588 GCA_035501995.1 Anaeromyxobacteraceae bacterium | reverse complement strand
GAAGGTGGCCACGAGCTCGAGCGGCTCCGCCCCGAAGAAGTAGCGGCGGCGGAGCTCCTCCGGCACCTCCTGGGGCGAGAGGACGACGCGCCGCAGGTGGCGCTCGCTCTTCACCGCGTCGAGGAAGTGGGTGAGGGCATCCTCGGAGAGGGCCACCCCGCTGTTGTAGAGCTCGCCCGGGCGCTCGGTGTCGCCCTCGGAGAGCGCCGCCTCGAGCGCCTTTCGAAGCGGGGCTCCGAGGTAGCGCAGCGCGGTGGGCAGATCGCCCTCGCGGGCGGCCGCCAGGGCGGCCCGCTCGAGGTCGGGCGGGAACTCCACCTTGAGGTCCGCCCCCACGAAGACGCTGAAGGCGTGGGGGAGGGCCTCGTCGCCGCGCGCGGCCCGCTCGGCCTTGAGGGCCGCGTCGGCGGTGCGCCTGGCACCCGAGGTGCGCGAGGTACCACGGGCCGACTCGTTGATCTTCTCGGCGATGGCGACCCGGTTCGTCCCGAACACCTCGTCGTCGATGAGGACCGTCACCGGGGCCGGCCCGTAGGAGACGAAGATCCCAGCCTCGATCCCCTCGCCCCGCGCCCGGGCGAGCGCGAGGGCGTGCTCCTCGGTGAGGCGCCGCTCCTCCTCCTCGAACCCTCCGAGCCGGAGCGCCGGGGCCCCCTCCGCGGCCGCCGCGGCCCGCAGCTCGGCCAGCCGGGCGAGCTCGCGCTCGTGGCGGGCCACGAGCCCGGCGAGGTAACGCCCCACCATCTCGCTCGAGACCTGGCGCGACAGGCGCACCTCGTAGGCGGCGAGCAGCCGCCGCGTCTCGGCCGCCAGGGCCAACAGGGCCTCGATGTCGCCGGAGATGGAGATGGCGTCCCCGAGGAGGTTGTTCACCGTGATGCCGCCGCGGTCGGACAGGTGCGGCATACCGGCGTAGAAGCCCTTGGCCGCCACCAGGATGGGCCGGTAGAACTCGGTGCGCAGGAACTCGGCCATGGGAGCCGGCCCGAGCAGCGCGGTGCGGCGGGTGAAGTCCTTCACGTCGGCGAACAGGTGGCCGAGGGGCCGCTGCGGCCCCTTCTTGAGCAGCGGGCCGGGCCGGGCGCTGATGCGGTAGAGCCGTCCCTCCTCCCACTCGGCGTCGGCCCCTCCCTCGGCCTCGGCCCCGGTGCGGGGGACGAGGGCCCGGCGCGCCCCGGCGATGAGCCGCTCGAGCGCGGCGTCGGCGGCCACCGCGCCAGCGGCGAGGGCGTACTCGGCGAGGGCCGCCGCGCGCGGCAGGCCCACGCAGGCGGCCGGCTCCCTCGGGTCCCAGGTGGAGAGCGCGCGCCCCACCCACTCGAGCGCCTGACCGGCCTCGCCGGAGAGGCGGGCGCCGTGGGCGAGCCGGGAGGCGATCTCGCGGCGCGCTCCGTCGGCGGCGCAGACCGAGGCGAGCGCCGCCGGCGCCGAGTAGAGGTCGCGCAGGAAGGCCACGTGGCCGCCGCGGCCCTCGGCCTCGGCGGCGGCCACGCCGGCGTAGACCATCCGGCGCAGGTGGGCCACCGCCACCGCCGCCTCGGCCCGCAGGGCGAGCTCCTCGTCGGCGCCGAGGGCGAGCGCGAGGTCGGCCACCGCGGCATCGGGGTCGGCGCCGCCGGCGAGCCGCGAGACCAACTCCTCCCCGCGCGGGACCGCGGCCGCCAGCTCGCAGCCGTAGAGCGTCGACCCCCCGGCTCGCCCGCCCAGGAGGGGCCCGGGCGCGAGCACCGCCTCGAGCTTCCAGGCGAGCGGGTCGCCCCTCGCCCCCTCGCGGGCCCGCAGGACCCGGGAGAGGCCGGTGCGGGCGGCCACCCACAGGCCGGCGAAGGTGGCGGCGCGCAGGTAGCGGTCGGTGGGCGGCGCCGGCAGGGCCTCCCGCGCGCCCTCCTCGGCGAGGCGCAGCTCGAGGTCGAGCGCCAGGGCGGCGATGAGCGGGGTCTCCTCGCTCTCGCGCGAGGCCTCCATCTCCCGGAAGGCCTCCCGCAGCACCTCGATGAAGAGGGCGGTGAGCGAGCGGCCGCGGCCACCCGGCCCCATCCAGGCGCACAGGAGGCCACCGGTGAGGGCGGGGTGGGCGGCCGCTCCGAGCTCGGCGGCCGCCCGCAGGTCGGCGCCGCCCGAGGAGGGGCCGAGGGTCGCCGCGGGCGCGGGGAGGCTCGCGTACCCCTCGGCCAGCATGGCGCGGTCGAGGTCGTCGACCGGCACGAAGTGCCGGTGCTGGGTGACGAGGAGCAAGGAGAGCTGGCTCGCGGCAGCGCGCGCGATGTCCCGCGCGTCGGGCGCCACCTGCACCGGGATGCGCACGTCCTGCACCGAGGTGCCGAGCGAGAAGCGCAGGCGGGACGGGTCGAGCCGCAAGGGGTCGCCGCCGGCCGCGCGGGCGGCCGCCATGATCTCGAGGCGCCTCTGCGCGACGGAAGGGGGGGCCACGCGATCCTCGGCTAGCGGGGGCCAGAGGCCCGCGCGCGGGCCCTTTCCGTCGCGGTGGCGGCGAGGGAGGCGCTTTGGGCAGGCACGGCGGGGGGCCCCGGGTGGCGGGCGCGCTTGCGCGCCGCCCGACGAGCAGGTAAAGAGCCATTATGCGACGGACCCTCTTGAAGTCCAAGATCCATCGCGCGACCGTGACCGAGGCCGACCTCGACTACGAGGGCTCGATCACCATCGACGAGGACCTCATGGAGGCGGCCGGGATCTGGCCCCACGAGGCGGTCCAGGTTTGGAACGTCACGCGCGGGACGCGGCTGCAGACCTACGCGCTCTGCGGTCCGCGCGGCTCGGGCGTCGTGTGCATCAACGGCGCCGCCGCGCACCTCAACCACCCGGGCGACAAGGTCATCCTCGCCACCTTCGCCGAGATGGAGGAGGCGGAGGCGCGCAGCCACGTCCCGGAGGTCGTGCTGGTCGACGACCACAACCGTATCCTCGTGCGGCACGCCACCGAGCTGGCCGGGCCGGCGCGCCGGGTGACGGCATGACGACGGTGTTTCTTTGGCGCCGCTAGCCTGACTCCGCAGCCCTCCTTCGAGACCTTCGCCAAGCTGTGCCGGCCCGGCTGCGCGGTGCCGGTGCGGGTGGAGATCGAGGCCGACACCGAGACCCCCGTGTCGGCCTTCCTCAAGGTGTCGCGCGGGGAGCCGCGGGCCTTCCTGCTCGAGTCGGTCGAGGGCGGCGAGCGCAGCGCGCGCTTCAGCTTCCTCGGCGCCCGCCCGCGGGCGGTCCTCTCCTACAAGCTCGGCGAGCCCGGGGATCCCCTCGAGCGCATCCGGAGCGAGCTCGCCTCGCACCGGGCGGTCCGGGTACCGGGCACCCCGCGCTTCGCCGGCGGGCTGGTCGGCTACCTGGCCTACGACGCGGTGCGCCTCTTCGAGCCGCGGGTGCCCATCGCCCGGCCGGACGAGCTCGGCTTCCCCGACCTGTTCTTCATGGACTACGACGAGGTGGTGGCCTTCGACAACCTGCGCCACTCCATCCACGTCATCGCCGAGGCGCGCTGCGGCCAGGGCGACGACCGGCGCGCGCTCTACGCCGACGCGGTGGCCCGCATCGAGCGGACGCTGCGGGCGCTCGCCGAGCCGCTCGCCGACCTGCGGCCAGCCCGGGTGCGCCGCCCCTCCCGCCTCGAGCCGCGCACGGACAAGGCCGCCTACCTCGCGGCGGTGAGGCGCGCCAAGGCCTACATCCGGGCCGGCGACTGCCAGCAGATCGTCTTCTCGCAGCGCTTCGACGCCGAGGTGGACGTCGCGCCCTTCGAGCTCTACCGCGCCCTGCGGCGGGTGAACCCCTCCCCCTACCTCTTCTTCCTGCGGGACCACGAGCGGGCGCTCGTGGGGAGTTCCCCCGAGACCCTCATCAAGCTCGAGGACGGGGAGGTCACCCTGCGCCCCATCGCCGGGACCCGGCGGCGCGGGCGCGACGCCGCCGAGGACCAGCGGCTCGAGGCGGAGCTGCGGGCGGACCCCAAGGAGAACGCCGAGCACGTCATGCTGGTGGACCTCGGGCGCAACGACGTGGGGCGGGTCGCCCAGGTGGGCAGCGTACGCCTCACCGCGCTCAAGACCATCGAGCGCTACTCGCACGTCATGCACCTCGTCTCCGAGGTGCGCGGCCGGCTGAAGGAGGGCCTCTCCGCGGTGGACGTCCTGCGCGCTGGCTTCCCGGCCGGCACGGTCTCCGGCTCGCCCAAGGTGCGGGCCATGGAGATCATCGACGAGCTCGAGCCGGCGCGGCGCGGCCCCTACGCCGGCGCGGTGGGCTACTTCGACCGCGGCGGCAACATGGAGATGTGCATCGCCATCCGCACCCTGCTCCAGCGCGGCCGGCGGGTGAGCGTGCAGGCCGGCGGGGGCCTGGTCTACGACTCCAAGCCGGCCGCCGAGTACGCGGAGACCGTCAACAAGGCGAGGGCGGTGCTGACCGCCCTCGCCCAGGCGGAGTCGCGGAGCCTCGAGGGCCAGGCCCGGGCGGTGCCGCCCGGCCGGCGCCCGGGGAGGGCCCGGGCGGGAGGCGCGCGATGAGCGGCCCCCGGCTGGTCGTGCTCGACAACTACGACAGCTTCACCTTCAACCTCGTCCAGTACCTCGGCGAGCTCGGCGCGGAGGTCGAGGTCTTCCGCAACGACACCATCGACGTCCCCGGCCTCCGCCGCCGGCGAGCGAGGGGCCTCGTCATCTCGCCCGGCCCGTGCACGCCCGACGAGGCGGGGGTGACCCTCGCCGCCATCCGGGCGCTCGCCGGCGAGCTGCCCATCCTGGGCGTCTGCCTCGGGCACCAGGCCATCGGCCAGGCCTTCGGGGGCCGGGTGGTCAGGAACGACCGCATCCTCCACGGCAAGGCGAGCCCGGTGCGCCACCTAGGCCGCGGGCTCTACTCCGGCCTGCCCTCGCCGTTCGCCGCCGGGCGCTACCACTCGCTGGTGGTGGAGCGGGAGAGCCTGCCCCGCGCCCTCGCCGTCACCGCCTGGACCGACGAGCAGGAGATCATGGGGCTGCGCCACCGGCGGCTCGACGTGGAGGGCGTCCAGTTCCATCCGGAATCCATCCTCACCGAGTGCGGCCAGGCGCTCCTCGCCAACTGGCTGCGACGGCTCGCGGGAGGCCGGGCTTGATCCAGGAGGCCATCGCACGCCTGGTGGAGCGGCACGACCTCACCCGCGCCGAGACCGCGGCGGTCATGAACGAGGTCGCCGACGGCAGCGCCTCCCCGGCTCAGGTGGGCGCGTTCCTGGCGGCGCTGCGGCTCAAGGGCGAGACGGTCGAGGAGATCGCCGGGGCCGCCGAGGTGATGCGGGAGCGGGTGGACCGGGTACAGGTGCAGCGCGAGGTGTTCGTCGACACCTGCGGGACCGGCGGCGACCACCAGAACACCTTCAACATCTCCACCACCGCCGCCTTCGCGGTGGCGGGGGCGGGGGTGTGCGTCGCCAAGCACGGCAACCGCTCGGTCTCCTCGCGCTGCGGCTCGGCCGACGTGCTCGGCTTCTTGGGCGTCAACGTGGACGCGCCCAAGGAGACGGTCGAGCGCTGCATCGCCGAGTGCGGCATCGGCTTCCTCTTCGCCCCCCGGCTGCACCCCGCCTTCCGGGCGGTGGCCGGCATCCGGCGCGAGCTCGGCATCCGCTCGGTCTTCAACCTGCTCGGCCCGCTCGCCAATCCGGCCGGCGCGCGCCACCAGGTCCTCGGCGTGTACGAGCCGCGCTGGGTCCCGGTGCTGGGCGGGGTCCTGGCCACGCTCGGGTCGCGCCACGCCTTCGTGGTGCACGGCGAGGGGCTCGACGAGATCGCGGTCACCGGCATGACCCACATCTGCGAGGTGAAGGACGGGGCGCTCGAGCGCTACGCCACCCTGCCCGAGGACCTCGGGCTGCGCCGCTGGGAGAAGGCGGAGATCGTGGGCGGCGACGCCGCCCGCAACGCGGCGGTGCTGAAGGACGTCCTCTCCGGTCAGAAGGGCGCCCCCCGCGACGCGGTCCTGGCGAACGCCGCCGCCGCGCTGGTGGCGGGGGGGGCGGCGCGGGACCTCGTCGCGGGGGTGCGGCTCGCCGCCGAGGCGCTCGACAGCGGCGCGGCCCTCGACAAGCTCGAGCGGCTGCGCGCCCTCTCCCACCTCGCGCCTCCCGCATGACGTTCCTCTCCGACATCCTCGCCCGCAAGCGGGACGAGGTGGACGCGCGGCGCGCGGCCCGCCCGGAGGAGGAGCTCCTGGCGGCCCTCTCGGACCTCCCGCCCGCGCTGGACTTCGCCGGGGCCCTCTCGCCGCCGGGCGGCGCGCTGCGCGTCGTCGCCGAGGTGAAGCGGAGGAGCCCTTCGGCCGGGCCCCTCGCCGAGGGCCTCGACGCCCCGGCCCAGGCGCGCCGCTACGCGGAGGCCGGCGCGGCGGCGGTCTCGGTGCTCACCGACGGACCCTTCTTCGGGGGCGCCCTCGAGGACCTCGCCGCCGTACGGGCGGCGGTGAAGGTGCCGCTCCTCCGCAAGGACTTCGTGCTCGACCGCTACCAGCTCCTCGAGGCGCGCCTCCACGGCGCCGACGCCGCGCTGCTCATCGTGGCCGCACTGCCCGGCGAGGCGCTCCCGCGCCTCCTCGGGAGCTGTGAGGAGCTCGCCCTGGCGGCGCTGGTGGAGGTGCACGACGAGGCCGAGATCGAGCGCGCGCTCGCGGCCGGGGCCCGCCTGGTCGGGGTGAACAACCGCGACCTGCGCACCTTCGCGGTCGACCTCTCGGTGAGCGAGCGGCTCCTGCCCCGCTTGCCGGCCGGGGTGAAGGGGGTGGCCGAGAGCGGCCTCAAGAGCGCCGACGACGCGCGGCGCCTCGCCCGGGCCGGGGCGGCGAACCTGCTCGTCGGCGAGGCGCTCGTCCGGGCCCGGGACCCGGGCCGCCTCATCCGCGAGATGACGAGCCCGAGCCCAGGGCCGGGGCGCCCCGGACCCGCGCCGGCATGAGCGCGGTGCGGGTGAAGATCTGCGGGTTGACCCGCCTCGAGGACGCCCTCCTCGCCGCGCGGCTGGGCGCCGACGCGCTCGGCTTCAACTTCTGGCCGCGCTCGCGGCGCTACCTCACGCCCGAGGCGGCGCGGGCCATCGTCGACCGCCTGCCCCCCTTCGTCACCAAGGTGGGCGTCTTCGTGGACCAGCGGCCGGACGAGGTCCTCGAGGCCGCCGCTCGCTCGGGCGTGGAGGTGTTGCAGCTCCACGGCGACGAGAGCCCGGAGGAGGTGGAGGGCTACCCCCGGCCCACCGTGAAGGCGCTGCGGCTCGAGGGCCCGGCCGACCTCCACCTCCTCGACCGCTACCGCGTACGGGCCTTCCTCCTCGACGCCCCCTCGGCGGGCTTCGGGGGCAGCGGCGCCACCTGCGACTGGGCGCTCGCCCGCGCGGCCGCCGAGCGGGCGAGGGTGATCCTCGCCGGCGGGCTCACCCCCGACAACCTGGCCGAGGCCATCCGGGCCGTGCGGCCCTACGGCGTCGACGTGGCGAGCGGGGTGGAATCGTCGCCCGGCGTGAAGGATCCCGAGAAGCTGCGGCGCTTCGTCCTGGCCGCCAAGGAGACCTTGTGACCCTCCCCGACCCGCGGGGCCGCTTCGGCGACTACGGCGGCCGCTTCGTGCCCGAGACGCTCGTCCCGGCGCTCCTCGAGCTCGAGCACGCCTGGCGGGAGGCCCGGGCCGACCCGGCCTTCGAGCGCGAGCTCGCCGCGCTCCTCACCCGCTTCGCCGGCCGCCCCACCCCTCTCGGCCCGGCCCGGCGCCTGAGCCAGGACGTCGGGGGCTGCGAGGTCCTCATGAAGAGGGAGGACCTCTGCCACACCGGCGCCCACAAGATCAACAACACCCTCGGCCAGGTGCTCCTCGCCCGGCGCATGGGCAAGCGGCGCATCATCGCCGAGACCGGCGCCGGCCAGCACGGGGTGGCGACCGCTACCGCCGCCGCGCTCTTCGGGCTCCCCTGCGAGGTCTTCATGGGCGAGGTCGACGTGGAGCGCCAGGCCCTGAACGTCTTCCGCATGCAGCTCCTCGGCGCCAAGGTCACGAGCGTCCGCTCCGGCTCGCGCACCCTCAAGGACGCCATGAACGAGGCCATCCGCGAGTGGGTGGCCCGGGTGCGCGACACCCACTACGTCATCGGCTCGGTGGCCGGCCCGCACCCCTACCCGGCGCTGGTGCGGGACTTCCAGGCGGTGATCGGGGTCGAGGCCCGCCGGCAGGTGCTGGAGGCGGCCGGGCGGCTCCCCGACGCGGTGGTGGCCTGCGTGGGGGGCGGCTCGAACGCCATGGGGATCTTCAGCGCCTTCCTCTCCGACCCGGGGGTGCGCCTCGTGGGGGTGGAGGCCGCCGGCCTCGGGCTCAGGACCGGCCGGCACGGCGCCTCGCTCGCCCGTGGGCGGCCGGGGGTTCTGCACGGCTCGCGGAGCTACGTCCTGCAGACGAGGGACGGCCAGATCGCCGAGGCCCACTCGGTGAGCGCCGGCCTCGACTACCCCGGGGTCGGCCCGGAGCTCGCCTACCTGAAGGACGAGGGCCGGCTCACCCTCATGCAGGCCACCGACCGGGAGGCGCTCGCGGCGCTCACCTACCTCTCCCGCACCGAGGGCATCAT
>DATJVF010000403.1:0-4261 GCA_035501995.1 Anaeromyxobacteraceae bacterium | reverse complement strand
TGATGCGCGACGACAAGGGCCAGGACGACAAGCTCATCGCCGTGCACGCCGACGACCCGGAGTACGCCGACTTCGCCGACGTCTCCGAGATGCCGCCGCACCGGATGCGGGAGCTCCGGCGCTTCTTCGAGGACTACAAGGGGCTCGAGCACAAGAAGGTGTTGGTCTCGGAGCCGCAGGGGCGCGCGGAGGCGCTGAAGGTCCTGCGCGCCGCCATCAAGCTCTACCGCGAGGAGCTGCCGCGGATCGGGGCGTCCCCCGGGACCGCGGCGCGGGAGCTCAAGGCCGCGCGCGGCGCCCGGCGCGTCCGGGGCGCGCGCTGAATCTGGCCTGGGCGGGCTTGGGGTGGGGTGGCTCCGTGCCGGGGCGTCACCTCTGGCCCGAGCCGGTCGCCGCCCTTGGGCCGGCCTCGCGCTTGAAGCCAGGCCCGCCCGGCGTTAGCCGAAGGGAGAGGATGAGCTACGCCTGCACGGTCGACGGCGTCACCTGGCGGTTCCAGGACCTCCGCGAGCTCTTGGCGCGCGCGTCGCCCCTGCGCTCGGGCGACCTGCTCGCCGGGGTGGCGGCGCGCAGCGCCGAGGAGCGGTGGGCCGCGCGGCTCGCCCTCGCCGACCTGCCGCTCCGCGCCTTCCTCTCCGAGGCGGTCATCCCCTACGAGGACGACGAGGTGACGAGGCTCATCGTGGACGGGCACGAGGGGGCGGCCTTCTCGCCGCTCGCCCACCTCACGGTCGGCGAGTTCCGGGAGTGGTTGCTCGACGATGCGACCGGTCCCGCGGACCTCACCGCGGCGGCGCCCGGGCTCACCCCGGAGATGGTGGCCGCCGTCTCGAAGCTCATGCGCAACCAGGACCTCGTCCTGGCGGCCCGCAAGTGCCGCGTGGAGACCCGGTTCCGCAACACCATCGGCCTGCCGGGGCGCCTCTCGGTGAGGCTGCAGCCCAACCACCCCACCGACGACCCGCGCGGCATCGCCGCCTCGGTCCTGGACGGGTTGCTGCTCGGCGCCGGCGACGCGGTGATCGGCGTGAACCCGGCCTCGGACGCGCTCCCGGCGCTCACGCAGCTCTGGCAGCTCCTCGACGACCTCGTGCACCGGCTGGAGATACCGACCCAGACCTGCGTCCTCACCCACGTCACGACCGAGCTGCGCGCCATCGAGAAGGGTGCCCCGGTGGATCTCGTCTTCCAGTCCATCGCCGGTACCGAGGAGGCCAACCGGAGCTTCGGGGTCACGCTGGCCATCCTCGCCGAGGCCCGCCAGGCGGCCCTCGCCCTGCGGCGGGGAACGGTGGGCGAGAACGTCATGTACTTCGAGACCGGGCAGGGGAGCGCGCTCAGCGCCAACGCGCACCGCGGGGTGGACCAGCAGACCCTGGAGGCGCGCGCCTATGGGGTGGCGCGCGCCTTCGCCCCGCTGCTCGTGAACAGCGTGGTGGGCTTCATCGGCCCCGAGTACCTCCTCGACGGCAAGCAGATCGTGCGGGCGGGCCTGGAGGACCACTTCTGCGGGAAGCTGCTCGGGCTCCCGCTCGGGGTGGACGTCTGCTACACCAACCACGCCCAAGCCGATCAGGACGACATGGACGTGCTGCTCACCCTCCTCGGCACGGCCGGCGTCACCTACGTGATGGGCGTGCCGGGCGCCGACGACGTGATGCTCCATTACCAGAGCACCTCGTTCCACGATGCCCTCTACCTGCGGACCCTCCTCGACCTCAAGCCGGCGCCGGAGTTCGAGGCCTGGCTCAGGCGGACCGGGCTCTCGGACGAGGCCGGACGGCCCATCGCCCCGGCCGAAGGGAGCCGCCTCCTGCTGGCCGCGACGGAGCTCGAGCGGTGAGCGGGGCCGGCTCGCGAGGGGACGGTCCCTTGGCCCGGCTGCGCCGGTTCACCCCGGCGCGCATCGGCCTCGGACGCTTTGGCCCGGCGCTGCCCACCCGCGAGGTGCTCGCCTTCGGGCTCGCCCAGGCCAGGGCGCGCGACGCGGTGCAGGCGGCGCTCGACGTGGAGCGGCTCAAGGAGGACCTGGCGGCGGCCTCGGCGCACGGCCCCGGCGCTGCGCCGGCGGTGGTGCGGAGCGCCGCTCCCGATCGGGCCACCTACCTGGCGCGCCCCGACCTCGGCCGCCAGCTCGCGCCCGGCCAGGCGGACCTCCTCCGCGGGAAGGCCGAGATCGCGGTGGTCCTCGCCGATGGCCTGTCGGCGGTGGCGGTGCAGAGGCACGCGGTGCCGCTCCTCCGCGCCCTGCGCGAGCGCGCGCCCGCTCGCTGGGCGGCGGCGCCGGTGGCGATCGCGCTCGAGGCCCGGGTCGCGCTCGGCGACGAGGTGGGGGCCCACCTCGCGGCGCGCCTCGTGGCGGTGCTGATCGGGGAGCGGCCCGGCCTCACCTCCCCGGACAGCCTGGGCGTCTACCTCACCTTCGATCCCCGCCCCGGGCGCCTCGACGCCGAGCGGAACTGCGTCTCCAACGTCCGTCCTTCCGGCCTCGCCTACCGCGAGGCCGCGCGGCGCGTGGACTGGCTCGCCGAGGCGGCCCTGGCGCGCGCGCTCACCGGCTTCAGGCTGAAGGACGAGAGCGACGACGCGGCGCTCCCGCCGGGCCGGACGGCGCTGCCCTGAACGGCCGGCGCCTCCGGCGAGCGCAAGGCTGCGTCATCGGGGCGCGCGCCCGCGGGCCGGATGCTTCGACTCCGGGTCCGCGTGGACCCGGACCGGGACCGCTCGCCGGCCCGCATTCACGGCCGCTGCGACATCGCCCGGCCGGGCACGGCGCGTGCTACCTCGAGGGGGGTGGCCTCGCCAGCGCAGCCACTCCCACATCCCCCGACCGACCACGGCTATCGCGAGTTCTTGCGGAGCCGCTGGCCCACCCGAGCCCGGCTCCTGGCGGTGTACGCGGCCTGTGGGTCGGTGGTCCTCCTGCTGCTCGACCTCGCGTTCACGCGCGGCCGCACGCCCGCCCCCGGGCTCACCCGGCTCCTCGAGCTCCGCCTGGGCTGGCTCGCCGTTCCCGCCGTGGGATGGCGGCTCAAGCACGCGTCCCCGCGCTGGCGCGGGCTCCCGGCGGTGACCATCCTGCTCTCGCTCGTCTACACCTGGGGCAACGACTGGACCTACCTCATGCTCGGCATGGGGGGACGGGTGATCCACGTGCTCGGGGTGCTCGTCTGCTTCGTCACCGCGGCCGCCCTCATGCCCACCACCACCGCCGAGCGCACCGGGGTGTTCGCCCTCATGGCCGGCGGCCACCTCGCCCTCGACCTCGGCGTGCCGCTCGGGCGACCCCTCGCCGAGCGGCTGTGGACCGACCTCGCCCTGCTCGTCTTCGTGGCCGTGACGGCCGCGGTGTTCTCTGGGTTCTCCGCCTCGCACCGCCGCCGCTACGCCTACCGATGCGACCTCGAGCGGAGCGTCGCCGCCTTGGAGGAGAGTCGCCGGCGCGCCGACGAGAGTGCCGCCGCCCTGCGCCAGCTCGCGGCCGAGGTGGCGCACGAGGTCAGTAACCCCCTCGCCGCGCTCAAGGCCAACGTCGGCTGGCTCGGAGATCCGGGCCCCGGGCCGGCCGAGCCCGCCGAGCGCGCCGAGGTGATCCGCGAGACGCTCCTCGCCATCGACCGCATTCACCGGATCGTCGAGAGGCTGCAGCTCGGACGCGAGGGGAAGGCCTGAAGCGATCCTGCCCTGGCGCGCGCTCGGGCCGTGGGCGGGAAGGCGACCGCCCGAGAGCCCTCGAAGCCGGGACCCGCCGCCGAGAAGCCCGCCCTCCGGCCGGACGAGCCTCGTTGGGGCTCGCACCGCCGCGCGATGGCACCCCCCCTCCGACCCCGGTAGATCGCCAGGGCGGCGGTCCGCCCCGGGTGCCACTCCCGGTCGGCCCGTCCCGAGGGAGCCCTCCCAAGGAGCCGCCATGTGCAAGCACCTCGCAAGCCTCTCACGCCCGCGACCAGCGCCGGTGACGCCGAGCTCGTTCGGCTGCCAGGAATGCCTGGAGCAGGGCGAGGGCTGGGTCCACCTGCGGCTGTGCATGAGCTGCGGCCACGTCGGGTGCTGTGACAGCTCCCCCCACAAGCACGCCACCCGGCATTTCCACGCCACCCGCCATCCGGTCATGAAGTCCTTCGAGCCGGGCGAGGACTGGGCCTGGTGCTACCTCGACGAGGAGATGGTGGCGTCGTTCCCGACCTTCCCGGAAGAATCGGCCTCCCGGCACTTCGAGCAGCCGTCGCCTTAAAGCGGCCCCCGGAACCCGCGCTAGCCG
>DATJVF010000402.1:0-17930 GCA_035501995.1 Anaeromyxobacteraceae bacterium | reverse complement strand
GGCACGGTCGGCGGCGTGACCGGGCCGGTACGCGACGTGATCACCCGCCCCGAGTACCTGGACGTGGCCGTGCCGGCGGGCCAGTCGTTCACCCACCCCACCGTGCGCGGCCACACCGCCTTCGCCTTCGTCATCGGCGGCCAGGGCCTCTTCGCCGAGCAGGAGGACCCCTACAGCTACGAGGAGGAAGGCGAGAACTACTTCGACATGCAGCGCGACCGGCTCATCGGCGACGGCCACCTCGTGCTGTTCGGCGACGGCGACGCCGTGACGGTGGCCGCCGAGGACGAGCCGGTGCACTTCCTGCTCGTCTCGGGAAAGCCCATCGGCGAGCCGGTCGCCTGGGCCGGCCCCATCGTCATGAACACCCAGGCCGAGCTGCGGCTGGCCTTCGAGGAGCTCGAGCGGGGTACCTTCATCAAGGACCGGGGTTCCGCCGCGCGGAAGTGAGGGGCCGTCCCCCGTCCCGCGCGAGGCCGGGCGGGCCCGCGGGCCGCCTTCACTGCAAGGTCGGGCCCGGCGCGCCACGCTGCGCGGCGACCGACGGGGAGCCCTCGCCTCCTCGCGCGACCGGGAACCACACGCGGAAGGTGGCCCCCTCCCCGGGCGCGGTCTCGATGTCGACATGGGCGCCGTGCTGGCGAGCGATGCCGTGGACGATGGCGAGGCCGAGGCCGGTGCCGCCCTTCTTGGTGGTGAAGAAGGGCTCTAGCACCCGGTCGCGGACCTCTGGCGACATCCCCGGCCCGTCGTCGCAGACCGAGAGGACGCAGTAGTCCCCGGGAGCGAGCTCGCCCTTGGCCGCCTGGCCGAGGACGCTGGCCGCGTAGGTCGAGATGACCACCGCGCCGCCGTAGCGGAGCGCCTCGCGCGCGTTGAGGGCGAGGTTCATCACCACCTGTTCCACCTGGCCAGGGTCGGCCAGGATGGGCGGCAAGCCGGGCGCGAGGTGGAAGGAGAGCGCCAGGTCCTCGCCGAGCAGCCGGCGCAGGAGGCCCTCCACCCCGCCCACCTGGGCCGACAGGTCGAGTCGGCGGGGCTCCATGACCTGCCGGCGTCCGAAGGTGAGGAGCTGCTTCGTGAGGGTGGCCGCCCGGTCGGCGGCTCCCTTGATCTCGCGAAAGGAATCGCGCGAAGGGTCGTCGTCCTCGATCTCCTCCAGGGAGCAGCTGGCGTTGGTGCGGATGATGGTGAGGAGGTTGTTGAAGTCGTGGGCGATGCCGCCCGCCAGCCGGCCGATGGCCTCCATCTTCTGGGCCTGCCTGAGCTCGTCGAGCAGGCGCGCGCGCTCGTGCTCGGCGGCCTTGAGGGCGCTGATCTCGCGGGTGATGGAGAGCAGGCAGTCCTGGCCTTGCAGCTGGATGACCCGGGCGGACAGGAGGCCGCTCGCCAACGTGCCGTCCTTGTAGCGGAAGGAGAACTCGAGGTTGGTGGCGGCGCCCCGCCGCGACACCTCGTCGAGGAGCCGAGCGCGGTCCCCCGGATCGGCCCACATCGAGATCTCGAGCGAGGAGCGGCCCACGAGTTCCTCGGCTCGCCAGCCGGTGATGCGGGTGAACGCCGGGTTGATGGCCACGTAGACGCCGTTCTCGAGGGTATTGAGGGCGATGGCGTCGGGGCTCGTCTCGAACGCCACCCGGAAGCGCTCCTCGCTCTCCCCCAGGCGCCGCTCGGAGAGCGCCAGCACGAAGGTCACCCCGGTGACCGCGAAGCCGGCCTGTAGGCCCCAGTGCAGGGCGGGCCAGGGCCTCAGGCCGCCGAGGACGGTGAGCGCGAAGAGGGCCCCGAAGACCGAGAACAGGCCGAAGCCCACCACGTAGAAGCGGGCGCGCCGCAGGCCGCGGCGGTAGGCGCGCACCCCCTCGAAGAGGCCGAGCCCGAGAGCCGCGGCCGCCAGGGCCGCCGTGAGGGCGTTCGCGAGCGGGACGTCGAGGAAGGCGACCAGGCCCGCCGCGAGGTTCCCCCCCGCGACCGCCACCAGCACCCGGTCGAGAGCCTGCCAGCGCCGCCGCACCTCCAGGAAGGCCCGGATGAACAGCGCGCCGAAGGCCCCGCTCAGGCCGGAGAAGAGGGGCTGGGCCACGAGCGCGAAGTCCGGGTGCTCCGGCCAGAGGAGGAACGGACCGAGGCCGCTCACCGTGGCGGCGTACAGGCCATAGGCGAGGACGAAGCCGGCGTAGAGGAGGTAGCTCGCGTCGCGCCAAGCCGCCCACTGGCAGGCGCCGATGAAGGCCAAGAGGAGCGCCACTCCGGCCACCGCCCCGAACAAGAGCAGCGCGCGCAGGCTCCTTCGGCCCTGCTGCTCGTCGTCCCTCACGCTCACCCCGACGAAGGCAGGCCCCCGCGTCTCGGCCCGCAGGAGCGCCACGCGGCGCTCGCCGGGACCGAGTTCGACGGTCGTCCCGTGCCCGTCGCCGTGGAAGGCGAGGGTGCGCAGCGCGGCCGGCCGGGCCAGTCCGCCCCGGGCGAGGACCCGCGGGACGCCGTCCACGACGAGGTAGAGGTCGAGGTGCTCGACCAGGGGATAGTCCCAGGCCACGGCGCACCGGCGGACCGACGCCGAGGGGTTTTCGATGACGAGGCGCACCCAGGCCGGGGGGGCTCCCAGGCCGAAGCTGCGCGGGCCCTCGAGGGGGAGGAAGCGCGCGGAAGAGACCGGGCCGAGGACGTCCTCGGCGCTCAAGGTGCCCGAGGGGTCCTGGAGCACCCTCTCATCGAGCGCGGCGCAGGCCTCCTCCGCGCTCGCCGCCGACCCCTCCGCGACGAGCGGCGCCGCCGCCGCGAGGAGCAGCAGCGCGCACAAGCCGCCGCGGACGGTGAGGCGACCTATCGGAGCGTCCCAGAGCACGTCCCCAACGTGCCCTGGACCACGCGGGCGGCGCCAGTGCCGTCAGCGCCGGGCCGACCCGGAACCTCTCCCTCGCCGAGCGTGGACCCTGGGTGCGGCGGACACCGGGCCGGCCTGGGCGAGGCGGCGGCGCGGCTCCCCTGTGCGCAGGCGCGGCAGGGCGGAGGAGAGGGACGCCGAGGCAGCGCCGAGGTAGGCCTTTGAAGGCGCGCCGCCTCGCGGGCCCCCGACGCGCGGGCGCCGGCCGCCTCACCCTCGGGCGGCGGTCTCGCGCGCCCCGGCGTCTCCCGGGTGGGCCGGGGGAGCGTGGGCGGGGCGCGCTTCCCTGCACGAAGGGGCCCGACGTCCCGCGCCGTGCCCTGCGGAGGACCGTTCAGGGCCGGGCCGAGCGGAGGCGGGCCTCTCGCCCACCTCACCCCTTGGGCGCACTCGCGTGACGGGGTTGGCCCGAACTTGAGGGTCTCGCCCCGGATGGGCCTTTTGGCGGACGCGGCCGGGAGCGACGAGAAAGGCGCTCGACTTGGGACTCTCTGTCCATCTCGGCGGAGGACCCTCGCCGGGCGGTGGAGGCGATGAGATGGCGCTTCACGAGCAGAACTGCGTCCCGTGCCGGGGTGGCGTGCCGAGCCTCGCTCCCGAGGAGGTGAAGAGGCTCCTCGCCGAGGTGGACGGCTGGGAGGCGCCCCGGGACCGCCGGCTGACGAGGACCTTCAGGTTCAAGGACTTCAGGTCGGCGCTCTCGTTCGTCGATCGCGTGGGGGCGATGGCCGAGGAGCAGAATCACCACCCCGACCTCCACCTCGCCTGGGGCCAGGTGGTGGTGGAGATCTGGACGCACAAGATCGACGGGCTGACCGAAAGCGATTTCGTGTTTGCGGCCAAGTGTGATGAGCTTGCCAAGGCAGCGCCTGGGTGAGATTCCGGATGGAGCCGGGAGGACGGGGTGGCCACATGCTGAGGGGGACGGGGGTATCGCCGGGCATCGCCCACGGCGAGGCCTATGTCCTGCCCTGCGCAGCCCGGGCCGCGGCGCCCCGGCTGGGCATCCAGGTCTCGGAGGTGGCGGGAGAGCTGGCCCGCTTCGAGACCGGCCTCGCCAAGGCCGAGCAGGAGCTCCGGGCCCTCAAGGAGGCGGTGGGCGAGAGGATCGGCTCGAGCCAGGCCGACATCTTCGACGCCCAGCGGCTCGTCCTCCGCGACCCCACCCTGCACGAACAGGTGGCGCTCCTCGTGCGGGAGGGGCGCATCAACCTGGAGGCGGCGCTCTCCGAGGTCATCGATCGCTTCACCCGCGCCTTCGACGACATCCCGGACTCCTACCTGCGCGAGCGGGCCGCGGACGTGCGGGACGTCGGCCGCCGCATCCTCTCCGCGCTGGCCGGACCGCAGGGCGCCCTCGGGCCCACCATCCCGGACGGCGCCATCGTGGTCACCGAGGAGCTCTTGCCCTCCATGACGGCTCGGCTGGAGGTGAACCACGTCCGGGCCTTCGTGACCGAGCGGGGTGGCCGGTTCTCGCACGCCGCCATCCTGGCCCGGTCGATGCGGACGCCCGCCATCTCCGGCGTCCCGGAGGCCTCGCATAAGATCAAGACCGGCGACCACCTCATCGTGGACGGCCTGTCGGGCATCGTCTTCGTGAACCCCGACCGATCGGTCCGGCGGGAGTACGAGCGCCTCGAAGCCGAGATGAGCGCCTACAAGGAGGAGCTTCGCCACCTCGTCGAGAAGCCCTCCGTCACCCTCGACGGGACGCCGGTGCCCCTCCTCGCCAACGTCGGCAAGCTCTCCGACACCGAGGCCGCCCTGCTCTATCGAGCGGACGGGATCGGCCTCTACCGGACGGAGTTCGGCTTCTCGATCCGGTGCAGCTTCCCCACCGAGGACGAGCAGCACGAGTTCCTCGAGCGCGCGGCCGAGCGCTTCCACCCGCGCCCGGTGGTGTTCCGGCTTCTCGACCTCGGGGGCGACAAGGAGCTGCCCTATTTCCCCTTGCCCATGGCGCGCAATCCGCTGCTCGCCCCGCGCGGCATCCGCCTCCTCCTCAAGCATCCCGAGGTGCTGAAGCCGCAGCTGCGCGCCTTCCTGCGCGTGAGCGCGGCCCACCCGGTCTCCATCCTCCTGCCGGTGGTGGCCGGGCTGGAGGACGTGTTCGAGACGCGCAAGGTGGTGCGTCAGGTCGCCTCCGAGCTCAAGGGCGAGGGCAAGGCCCATGACCCCGAGGTCCCCATCGGCGCCATGATCGAGCTGCCCTCGGCCGCCCTCATCGCCGGGGCGCTGGCCCGGGAGGCGGACTTCCTCAGCCTGGGGACCAACGACCTCGTGCAGTACGTGCTCGCCGCCGATCGGGAGGACGAAGGCGAGTCGACCGCCTACCAGCCGCTTCACCCGGCGGTCCTCTCGCTCATCGGCTCGGTGGTCGAGGGCGCCCGCCAGGCCGACAAGGAGCTCACCATCTGCGGCGAGATGGCCAGCAATCCCGCCTACACGGGACTGTTGCTCGGCCTCGGCCTGCGCGCCCTCAGCGTCGCTCCCGGCGAGATCCTCGACGTCAAGTCCTCCATCCGCGAAGTGCACCTCGGGGCGGCCCGAGCCCTGGCCGCGGAGGCGCTGCAGCTCGGGACCGCCGCCGAGGTCGAGGCCTTCCTCGAGCAGCGCCGCGCCCCACCGCCTCCGGCGGCCCCCTGAGACCGCCCGCCAAGCCGCGGGGGGAGGGAGGCGACGGCGGCATCGACGCGGGCGGCCTTCCAAAAGTGGCGGCGCCCCGCGCTCCCCCCGCGCTTCGCGAGTGAACGTGGGCGGTCCGCCGGTGCGGTCTACCGCGGCCGCGGAATGCAGCGCCGGCGCTAGGCGCGCACTTCGGGTACAAACGCCGCCGAGCCCTCGCGCCTCGATCCCGGCGGTCCGGCGGCCTCAAGCGCCCGGGACGAGCAGGGCGCCCGAGAGGGCGAGCCCGTAGGCGAGGAGGGCTGCGGCGGCCGCGCCGAGGGCGGCGTTGAACTCGGCCCCCTCGCGCGCGCGTAAGAACCGCGCGCCGGCCGAGAGCGCCAGCGGACAGGCGGCGAGGGTGACGAGGCCGACCCGCCCGCCGAGGGCGAAGGGGAGCGCGAACGCCGAGACCGCCTGCAGGGCGTACTGCGCCCTGGCGAAGCGCGCCCCGAATCGCACTGCCAGGGTACGCTTCCCCACCGCCCGGTCGGTGTCGACGTCCCGCGCGTTGTTCACCACGAGGAGGTTGTCGCAGAGCAAACCCACCCCCAGGCCGGCCAGGGCGGCCGCGAGGTCCGGCCGACCCGTCTCGGCGTAGCTCGTGCCGGCCACCGCCACCACCCCGAAGAAGAGCACCACGAAGAGATCGCCCAGGCCGTGATAGGCGAAGGGATAGGGACCGCCGGTGTAGGCCCACCCGGCCCACAGGGCGAGCGCGCCCAGCGGGACCATCTCTGGGCCGCGCGCGAAGGCCACCGGCAGGCCGACCAGCACCGCGGCCGCCATCGCCGCGCACAGGGCCCGGCGCATCGCCGCCGGCGAGACCAGGCCGGCCGCCGTCACCCGCAGGGGGCCGCGGCGCTGCGGGGTGTCGGCGCCGCGCTGCGAGTCGTAGAGGTCGTTGGCGAGGTTGGTCGCGACCTGCACGAGGAGCGCGAAGGCCGCGCAACCGAGCGCCAGCCCGGGCCGGCCCACGCCCCGGCGATAGGCGAGCGCGGTACCGACCGCCACCGGCACGAGCGCGGCCGGCAAGGTCTTGAGCCGCGCGGCGAGCACCCACGGGCGGAGTTCTCTCGAGGTGGCCGCTCGCACGCGCCGGCCACTCTAGCGGCCCGCGGAACGGCGCGGTAGCGCGAACAGGTCCCGCTCCTGCGAGCGCAGCCGCCGGCGGCCCGCAGCCGCGGACCCACTCCCGGCCGCGCCGGAGCCCTGGTCGGCCCTCACCCGCCAGGGGCTCTCTCGCGAGGTCACCTTGCGTTTGGTCTGCCGGGCGAGAATCTCACCTCCGGTACTTCTCCGCGCCTTCCGAAGAGGTGATCGTGCCTCGATCCTCCCTACCTGTTCGGCCCTCGATGGCCATCGCCCTGGCGGTCCTCGCGGGATGTGCCACCCCCCGCCCGCTCGACTACCGCGCGCTCGTGGCGGCCCCGGACCGGCTGGAGGCAGACCGGGCGCTCGACGCCGGCCGCCGCCCGGCGGAGATGCTCTCGTTCCTCGCGGTGCGACCGGGCGGCCGGGTGGCGGAGCTGGGAGCGGGAGCCGGCTACACGACCGAGCTCCTCGCGCGGGCGGTCGCTCCCGACGGCGTGGTGTACGCGCAGAACTCGGCCTTCCTGCTCGGGCTCGTGAACGAGCCCTGGACGAAGCGCCTGGCTCGCCCCTCGATGCGCGACGTGGTGCGGCTCGACCGTGAGTTCGACGACCCCTTGCCGCCCGAGGCGAAGGGACTCGACCTCGTGGTGATGAACGCGGTCTACCACGACACGGTGTGGATGAAGGTCGATCGCGCGCGCATGAACCGGGCGGTCTTCGAGGCGCTCGCCTCCGGCGGCGCCTTCGTGGTCATCGACTCGAGCGCCCGGCCCGGCTCCGGCCTCTCCGACGTCGCGACGCTCCACCGCATCGACGAGGCGGCCGTCCGCGAGGAGGTGGAGCGCGCCGGTTTCCGGCTGGTCGCCACCGGGAGCTTCTTGCGCAACCCGGCCGACGCGCGCGACTGGAACTCCTCGCCACGGGCGGCCGGCGAGCGCCGCGGCACGAGCGACCGCTTCGCGCTCAAGTTCGTGAAGCCCTGAAGGGCGCCCGAGGGGCGCTCTGCCCGCCCGGGAGCACCCGGCGCCCCCGGGTTGGGCTACAGTAGCCGGCATGTCCAAGCCCACCCTCATCTACTTCGCCACGCGCGGTCGCGCCGAGCTCATCCGGCTCGTCCTGGCCGAGGCCGGCGTCGACTACCAGGAGTTCGTGGTCGGCCGGGGCACCCCGCCGGTCGGCGGGCGCCCCACCGATCTGGCCGCGCTCAAGGCCACCGGCGAGCTACCCTTCGATGCGGTGCCGGTCTGGGAGGAACCGGGGGGCCTGCGCCTCGCCCAGAGTGCCGCCATCGCGAACCACATCGCCCGGGCCCACGGCCTGCGCGGTCGCGACGCCCTCGAGGAAGCGCGGTGCGACGAGCTCCTCGGCGCCGTCGACGACGTCCGCCTCGAGATGCGCAAGCTCGCCACCGTCCCCCCCGAGCAGCGGGCCGTCCAGCGGGCGGAGCTCGCCACCGCCACGCTGCCGCGCTGGCTGGGCTACCTCGACCGGCTCCTCCGCAGGAACGCGGGCGGTCGGAGCTACGTGGTCGGCCCCGGCCTCACCGTGGCCGACCTGGCGCTCTGGTACCTGCTCGAGATGGTGGCGGACAACGCCTTCGGCGAGGCCCTGGCGCGCTATCCGGTGCTCGTCGCCTACGCCGAACGGATCGGGAGCCGGCCGCGCATCGCCGCCTACCGTAGCTCGCCCCGTCGCCCACCGTTCGTGCCGCTGCCCACGTAGCGGGCCCTCGGCCTGGCCGGCCCGCAGGGCGGGCCGAAGGCAAGGGTCCGCCTTCGCCTCGCTCGAGCGCTCCTCGCTGCCTCGGGGGGGCGCCCGTGCGGAGGCGGCGCCTCCTGCCCATCGCTCGGCCTTGGAAGGTGGCCACCTGCGAGGCCGCTCGCTCGGGGTGCGAGCCCGGTGGGGACCAGGTGGAGAGAGCCGGCGGCGGTCGACCTCGAGGCGAGCGGCGAGGCCGTCGCGCCCGCGGCGAGGAGCCTCGAAAGCGGAGCGAGGGCGCTGGTCTCCGCATCGCGATCCCGCAGGCGCGCCCGGTCGCCCTGCGGAGGACCGCGGGCTGCTAGGGGCTCACCGGGGAGGTGGAGATCGTCTCCGGCGCCTTCAGCGCCCGGGTGGCGGCGACGAGGAGGCCGTCGTGGCCCGCCAAGATCGTCGAGTTCTGCGAGATGCAGGGGCTCACCGGGGAGGGCCCGCACTCGAGCCCGTTGACCCAGTCGATGAGGCGGCGGCCGAGGATTGCTGCAGGTTCGACAATGCCTGGTTGAGCCGCTCGACCCTGTTCATCGTTCCTCCTCGAAAGGTACAGCACGCTCCTCACGTTCGCGGCGCCCCTCGGTCTGCGGAGCGAAGTCCACCCGCTCACGCCGCCGCAGCGGGCGGCTTCAGTCGCTCTCCAGAGTCCGGCCCGCGCCCCCGCGCCGTGGCGATCACCCCGCGCCGTGAACGCGCCGGATGGTAACACCTCACGTGGCGCGTACTCACAGCGTGACTGTCGCGTGATCGGGGAGGGACCGGCCCGGCCTGTGCGCGTTCCACGCCCAGCCGCCGACGTGCGCGCCGCCCCGCCGCGCCGCCGCACTCTCGGAAGGCGCCCCCTGACCGAGCGTCACACGCCGCGACCCGCTTCCGAGGAGGCCCGCGGTGGCCCGCGCGCCGGGAGGGTTCACGGCCGGCCCTTGTCGGTTCAGCCGCGCACGAGCTCTACCCGCCGGGCGCCGACCGAGAGGGCGAGCCGCGCGGGGCCACGATCGTCCCGGTGAGCGCCGTAGCCGGCGAGGAGCTCCTCCAGCGTGAGGCGCTGCCCGGGCTCGGGCGGGAACAGGCCCCACTGGGCGGCGCACTCGATCCCGTGCGGCATGCCGTCGGAGCCGAAGAGGAGGTCCCGACCGGGCCGGAACCCGGCCCGGTCGATGAGCATCCGGAACGGGTTGTTCGAGGCGATGGCGCGCGGGCCGAGGCGGTCGGCGTAGCTCCGGCTCTCGGCGCTGAAGTTGGGCTGCATGGAGAGGACGAGGCCGAGGTCCCGGGCGCGCCGCGCCTGCGCCTCGGTGATGAACTGGACGTGCTCGAGCCTCAGGCACGGCGGAAGCCCTTCGCCCCGCTCCACCTCGGAAAGGGCCTCGAGCGCCTGCGCGATCGCCAGGTCGCCGATGGCGTGGATCGCGATGGGCTTGCCCGCGCCGCGCAGGCCGTGGAGGACCTCCCTCAGCTTCGCCTCCGAGTACATGAGCAGGCCGCGGGCACCGCCCCGGAAGGGCTCGGAGAGCGCCGCCGTGCGCGCGCCCAGCGCGCCGTCCAGGAAGAGCTTCAGCCCCTCCACCCGCGCCTGCGCCTCGGGCGCTAGCGCCGCGAACAGCTCCGGGGCAGCCCACAGCCGCAGCCGCCCCGCGAAGCGCGAGGCGGTCATCACCTGCAAGGCTTCGGGGCCCGAGAGGAGCATGTCCTCGGCCCGGTCGATGCCGAGGGCCTCGAGCGCGAGCATGAAGGCCTCGAGCTTGTCGCTCGAGAGGCCCGCCGAGGTCGCGTAGAGGGACAGCAGCCGCGGCAAGTTCTCCTCCGACCAGCGCGGGTCGGCGTGCCGCTCGACGAGCTCCGGGTCGCGGGCGCGCAGCCCCTCGGCGGCCGCAGGCGTGAGCGCGAGCCCGTGCAGGCTGTAGTCGACGAGCAACGCCGGAGGAAGGCGGGCGAGCTCGGCGGGCGTGAACCGCTGCTCGCCCCGGCGCCAGCCGAGGACGGTGGTGATCGCCCCCTCCGGAAGGGCGCGCAAGAGGCCGAGCGCGCCCTCGCGGTCGAGGCGCGACAGGTCCGGGCTCCCCCGAAGCGAGGCGTAGAGCGACACGTGGGTGTGGCGATCGAAGAAGCGGGTGGTGCCGACGTCGGTCATGGTTCGCTTGCTGGCCCGGCGCGAAGGGCCGGGTGCGCGGTCCTCGGCCGGGCGCCCTCTCCGCGCTCGGACACCAGGCTCGGTGCTATTCGCCTCTGGTGTACGCCACCACCTCGCCCACCGAGATCTCGGGCCCCTGTCGTACCATGGGCAAGAGCCACTGCCCGACCAGCTGGGCCGCGAGGCCGCTCACGGCCTCCGCGGCCTCTCGGGAATCGAAGACTGTGACCGAGATCCACTTGCCGTGGCCGGCCTCGATGCCGCAGAAGGACACCAGGCCCGCGAGCCGGCTCACCACCGGAAGGAAGCGCTGGCGGACGATCTCGTCGATCTCGCTCGTCCGGGCGGGGTCCACCTGGTAGACGCGCACCACCGCGTACATGATGCTCTCCGCTCTCCTCACCTTAACCCGCACCGCCAAGGATAGCCGCGGACGTCCTGACTGGGCGCCCGGCCCACCCGGCGCGGACGGTCGGCCGGGGAGGGATGTCATGGCGGGTGGGAGCCTATCGCCAACCGCGGTCCTGGGATATCCGCGCGCCGCTCGCTCCCGTAGGGTGAGCCGAGCCTGGCGCGGGGCTCGGTCCAAGTCCTTACTTCTGGCACCCGCACCGATGGACCCCCCGCGCCGGGCGCGTGGACCCGCTCGCCCCGCGTGGTGAGCCAACTAAGCGAAGGGCGACCGCAGGACCTCCCGCCGGGGCCTTCTCGACGCGGGAGCGGCATGAGAGCCTCGCGGCGTGCCCAACGAGGAGCAGGTCCGCTTCTGGAACGGGCCGGCCGCCGCGGGCCTCATCGCCATCCGGGGGCTGCTCGAAGATGCGGTCCTGCCCTATGGCCTCGCCGCGATGGAAGCACTGGGGGTGGCCGGCGGAGAGCGCGTGCTCGACGTCGGCTGCGGCCTCGGGACCACCACGCGCGATCTCGCGAGGCGGGTCGGCCCGACCGGCTCGGCGGTCGGCGTCGACGTCGGAGCGGGCGGCCTCGCCAAGGCGCGGGCGGAGTCCTCGGCCGCCGCGAACGCCTCCTACCTCCTCGCCGACGCGCAGACCCATCCGTTCGCGGCGGAATTCGACCTCTGTTACTCGCGCTTCGGCCTCATGTTCTTCGACGATCCCGAGGCCGCCTTCCGGAACCTGCGCCGCGCGCTCCGCCCTCGGGGCCGGCTCGCCGCGGTGGTCTGGGGACCCCCGGCCGCCTGCGACTGGGTAACGCTGCCGCTCCGCGCGCTCCGGGGTCTCCTCCCGTCGGTCGGGCCCCCGAAGAGCTCTGGACCGGGACCGTTCTCGCTCTCGGGCGGACAGGCGCTTGCGGCGCTCCTTGGCCAGGCCGCTTTCTCAGAGGCCCGGGCCGACCCGCTTCCGCTGCCCATGCGCTGCGGCGCCACGGCCGCGCAGGCCGCGTCCTTTCTGCTTCGCTTCGGACCGGCCGCGGCCGCCCTGCGCGAGGCGGGACCGGAGGGGGAGCGCATCCGGCCGCGGGTGGAGGAGCTCCTCGTCGAGGCCCTGGCCGGCCGCGTCAGCGAGCAGGGGGTCGTCCTTCCCTCGCAAGCCCTGCTCGTCACCGCCCGGGCGCTCTAACCGTGAGGCGGCCCGGCGGGTGAAGCGGCGCCGGCCACCGCGAGCGCCCACCGGCGACCCAGGAGCTACCCCAAACGCTGGATCGCCCCGAGCAGCTCCTCGACCTTGAACGGCTTCCACACCACGGCACGGGCGTCGATGGGCTTGTGCAGAGCGTGCGCGGCGGTGATCACCACCACCGGTATCGACGCCAGGAGAGGTTCCCGCGCCTGTTCCTCGCGAAAGGCCCAGCCGTCCATGACCGGCATCATGAGGTCGAGGAGGATGAGGTCCGGGCGAAGTCCGGAACGGAGCGCCCTCAGGGCCTCCTGCCCGTTGGCGCTGCACGAGACCTCCAGGCCTTCCTCGGCCAAAACCTCGGCGAGCGCCTCCCTCAGCGCCTCGTCGTCGTCGACGATCAAGACCGACCGCGTCACGCGCGATCCATAGGGGGCGCCAATTCCGACAACCACCCCGACCTCCGTGCACCCTCGACGGTGCCCCGCTCCGCGCTGGCACGCGAGACCTCACCGAGGCGTTCGAGGCAGCCGCCTCGGCTGCAGGCGTTCGCGGCCCCCGCCATGGGACCGGGCGCGGCTCCAGCCCGAACTCCTCCGCGGGCCATGGCACTGCCTCGCTAGCAAGATCCTCGAGCCACATGGCCGCCTTGATGCTCTAACCATAGCGGGACCCGCGGAGACGGTCTGTCCCTTGCGTAAAGGGTCCAGCAGGGCGACCGCTCGCTTCGACGGGAGCCACATCCGGTTAGGGGCCCGAGCGAGCTCTCGGCAACGCGCGTCTGCCGGCCAGCCGGACCGCAGGTGCGGCGGGGACGGCGAGACCGACTCGGAGGCCCATCGCGATCGCGTCGTGGCTGGACGCCGGGTCCTGGTTCGCGGGCTGGACCGGGCCCACGCGAAGGTGAGCCAAGGCGCGCCCTTTAAGGCCGCGAGCTCGCTTGCGGCGCCCCCGGCGAGCTCCGGCGGCTCCGACTCAGGAGCCGGGTGCGACGAGCGGCACGACCGTGCAGACGATCGATGCGCGCGCGCCCCGCAGAAGGTCGCGGCTTCGGGTGAGCGAGGCCCGAAGCGTCCCGTGATCCGTCCCCACCGCCCGAGGAGCGGCCGGGCCGTCCTGGAGGCCGACACGTCGTAAGAGGGGTTGCCCGCCCGCCTCGACCTCCCAGGCGGAGAGCGACGGAGCGTGGTCGCCCGCGAGATGGTGGGCACGGACGGTCCGCGGCGGTTGCGCGTCCTCTTGGTCGGGGCCGGGCTCGTGAAGGCTCTCGACTCGGGGACCTTCCTCCTCACCTCGGCCATCGCGTTCGTCCTGCGGCGCGCGCGCGACAGCGTCGGGCGCTCTTGTGGGGAGGGCACCTCCCTCGTCACGGAAACCGAAGGACTCCGCCGGGATCGGGCCTCCCGGCCGCATCCCCCCGAGGATGTGCGAGGATGCGGGCGAAACGGCAGCGGCCGCCGCGCCCCCTAGACGACGAGGCGCGGCCAGACCAGGCGACGCGAGGACGAGATGCCAGGCCAGCCAGCGGATTTCGAGACCGCCCGCCGCATCCTGGGAGAGGCGGGCATCCCCATCCTCGGACGCTGCGCGACCACCCGCGAGGGAGCCGTCGCCATCGCCAGGGAGCTCGGCTTCCCGGTGGTGATGAAGCTCGTCTCCCCCGAGGTCGTTCACAAGACCGACGCCGGCGTGGTGCTCCTCGACATCGAGAACGCGGCTGCGGCCGCCGAGGCCTTCGACACCATCCTCGAGAACGGGCGCAAGGCGGGCGCGCGCCGGATCGACGGCCTCCTGGTGCAAAAGCAGGCCCGGGCGGGTTTCGAGCTCCTCGTGGGGGCGAAGCAGGACCCGGTGTTCGGCCCGGTCACCATGGTCGGGTACGGCGGGCGCTACGTCGAGCTGTTCAAGGACGTGGCGCCCGGGGTGGGCGTGCTCACCCACGACGACGTGGACCGGATGCTGGCCTCGACCTTGGCCGGACGGGTGATCGACGGCTTTCGCGGTCCCCGCCTCGACCGCGCGGCCGCCATCGACCTCACGGTGCGCGTCTCGCGCCTCATGGAGGACCGGCCCGACATCGTCGAGCTCGACCTGAACCCGGTCATCCTCTACCCGCACGGGTTCGCCATCGTCGACGCGCGCCTCATCCTGGGCGAGCCGGTCCTGCACCCGCGCGCCGAGCACCTCTCCAAGAAGCGGCTCGCCAGCCTGCAGGCCATCTTCGAGGCGCGTTCGGTGGCGGTGGTGGGCGCCTCCACGCCGGGTACCATCGGCGGCATCATCCTCAAGAACTCGAGCCGCGTGGCTCGGCTCTACCCGGTGAACCCCAGGCACCGCACCCTGCTCGACCGCCCGTGCTACCCGAGCTTCAAGGACCTCCCCGAGCCCGCCGAGGTGGCGGTGTTCGCGGTGGCCCCGGAGCCGACCATCGAGGGGTTCCGGGAGTTCTGCCAGTCGGGCGGCAAGGGCGCCGTCATCATCAGCGACGGCTTCGCCGAGATCGGCCGCACCGATCTGGAGGATCGCCTGCGCAGCCTCGGCGAGGAGCACGACGTGGTGTACACCGGCCCGAACGGGCTCGGCGTCTTCGACAACTTCACCGGCCTCAACACCCTCTTCCTGCCGCTGCGGCGCACCGATCTCTCCACCCGACCGGGCCACGTGGGGGTGATCTCCCAGAGCGGCGGGATCGGGCTCGAGCTCCTGGAGATGCTCGCCGCCGACAACGTGGCGGTCGGCAAGTGGGTCTCCTGCGGGAACGCGAGCGGGGTCTCCATCCCCGAGCTCCTGCAGCTCATGGGCGACGACCCCCGCATCAAGGTGATCGCGCTCTACATGGAAGGCCTGCGCAACGGGCTGCAGTTCATGGAGGTCGGGCGCGAGGTCGCCCAGAAGAAGCCGGTCATCGTCATCAAGGGCGGCATGGCGGGAGGGGCCGCGGCCACCATGTCGCACACCGCATCCCTGGCCGGCAGCTTCGAAGCCTTCAAGGCCGCCTGCCGACAGGCGGGCTTCTACCTCATCGAGGAGCTCACCGAGGACCCCAAGATCCTGGTGAACGTCCTGTCGATCCTCACCACCCAGCAGCCGGCCCGCGACAACCGGGTGGCGGTGGTCAGCGTGGGTGGCGGTGCCGCCATCGTCCTCGCCGATCAGATCACCGCCCAGGGAATGCGCCTGCCGGGGTTCTCCGCCACGACCAAGCGGCGGCTCGGGGAGCTGCTCGGCGGCAAGGACCGCCGGTCGAGCGAGGCCGATGAGACCCGCATCGCCGAGCGGGTGGCCGGCAATCCCCTCGACCTGTTCGGGGACGCCGACGACGAGCGACTCCTAGAGGCCATTCGCATCGTCGACGAGGACGAGAACACCGACATCATCATCGCCGGCCTCTACTTCCAGGTCCCCTACCTGTCCGAGTACGTGGCGGAGCGGCTGGTCGAGCTGCGCAAGGAGACGCGCAAGCCCTTCATCATCTCCCCGCGAGGCTTCTCCGAGTACGTGCAACGCACGCGCGAGTACATGACCCGCAACGACGTCCACACCTACACGGTGCCGATGATCCTCCCCCTCCGCATCGCACTCGACATCTGGAAGCGCTACGCCCACCTGGACTTCACCTGCTGAAGGGCGAGCAGGGCCTTAGACGGCGCCGAGGACGTTCACGGCCTTCCGGGGATAGACCGCAGGCCAGCGCGGGAACGAGAAAGGGCAGGGCGCGACCCGAGCGCCGCCCTCGCCCCCTTCGCGGAGCCTAGGGCTCGACCGGGACCCAGCTGCCCTGCCGGGCCGACCTCAGCACCGCGTCCACGATCTGCGCCGAGCGCAGGCCGTCCGCGAAGGTGGGCACCCCTTCGCGCGCTTCGCCCCGGATGGTGGCGTAGGTATCGCCCACGAAGGCCTCGAAGCAGTCCAGGTAGCCTTGCGCCAGGCCGGCGGGCAGGACCGCCAGCCTTCGCTGCTCGGCCGAACCCCTGGTCGGATCCTTGACCCGAAGTTCCATGGCCTCGGCGCTGCCCACCCAGAGCTGCTCGGGTGCCTCCTGGTCGAAGATGAGGCTCTTCTCCGCCCCGTCGATCTCGAACCAGAGCCGGTTCTTCCGGCCCGGCGAGACCTGGCTGATGGTGACGGTGGCGAGCGTGTCGGCCGCGGTGCGCAAGAGCACTCCCGCCACATCTTCGGTGTCGACGGCGAGGAGCGGCTCGCCCTCCCCCACCGCCCGGGGCGTGGCTGCGAAGGTGAGCTGGCGCCGGGCGGGCCGATGGCTCACGGTCGTCCTCAGGGCTGCCACGAGCGCGGCGAAGCGCTCGCCGGTGGTCCACTCCACGAGGTCGCACCAGTGCGATCCGATGTCGGCAAAGGCGCGCGAGGCCCCACCCTGGGCCGCGTCGACGCGCCAGTTGGTGGCGGTGGGGCTGAGCAGCCAGTCCTGCAGGTAGCTGCCGTGGATGAGCTGGAGGGGCCCGACCTCGCCGGCCAGCACCCTCGCCCGGGCCTCCCGGGCCATGGGGTGGTAACGGTAGACGAAGGGGACGGTCCCGACGCGCCCGCTGGAGCGGGCGAGCTCGGCGAGTTCCCGCGCCTCGAGGAGGTTCATGGCGAGCGGCTTCTCGCACACCACGTGCTTGCCGGCGAGGAGCGCGGCCTTGGCGAGCCCGTGGTGGAAGGCGTTCGGCGTGCAGATATGGACCACGTCCACCGACCGGTCGGCGAAGGCGGCCGCCGCGTCCGGGTAGGCCCGCACCCGCCAGCGCCCGGCCACTTCCTCCGAGCGTTCGAGAGAGGACCCCACCACCCCCCGCAGGACCCCTCCGGCGGATGCGATGGCACGCCGGTGCACGCCGCCCACGAGGCCCATCCCGATGATGACCGCGCCGATCTCGCCCTTCATGTGCGCTACCTCCTCGCCTTTCGAAACCGTCACCCGTGCTCCCTCGGCCCGCGGTCGGCCGGCTCCGATTGCCGTGCCGATCGCTCTGACGCTTGATGCCGCCACCTTTCCGATGCCCACTGCTGGTACGCGGCGTAGTCGACGGCCACCGCTGCTCATCCCCCTTGCCCTGCGGCGAACGGAGAACCGCTTACCGCCGTCAGGGCGCCGGTCGTGGGGTTGACCGTGTAGGCCCAAATGGTGTTGTCACCCTCATTCGCTACATAGGCGAAGCGTCCGGTTGGATCCAGCGTAACCGCGGAGCGAGGATCCGCTCACGGTCGTGAGCGACCCGGTCGTCGAATTGATCGTATACGCTGATACAGTGTTGTCTCCGATGTTAGCCGCATACGCGCAAGTCCCACCGGGGCTCACCGTGATGGATACCGGGACGGTTCCGGTAGCGCCGCTACCGCCGACCGACCCGGTGCGCTGGAAGAATATGAATGTGTTGCTGTTGAAGTCACTGAAAAACCGCAGCTTCCCGTCAGGCAAGACAATTCCCCTTAGGTCTCCGGCACCGATGGCCACACCCTTGTTGTTCTTGAACAGAGTGTTGCTCGGAGCGTTCCAGGCTAAGGCCGTCGGGTGAGGTTAGCAGCTTCACCGAGTCGCTGGTGCCGTTGGGCGATGCGTAAAGGACATACCCCGAGTGCAATTTGACAACATAGGGATCGCGCCCTCCTACAAGTAACCGAGCTCAATAGAAGGTGAGGCCGTCATTGGATAGGCAGAGGTAGACGCCGCCCCGAGGTTCATTGATTGAGAGCCCGGCCGACCGCGGGCCGAGGGAGCACGGGTGACGGTTTCGAAAGGCGAGGAGGTAGCGCACATGAAGGGCGAGATCGGCGCGGTCATCATCGGGATGGGCCTCGTGGGCGGCGTGCACCGGCG